>NZ_JBXWQZ010000008.1:0-55190 GCF_059612645.1 Ruegeria sp. YKSF131
GATCATGGAGGTCAAGATCACACAGCCTGGCGAATCGGCCGGTTTGACCTCTCGTCTTGAAAGAGGTATGCGCGCCTTTGCGATTAGCGTTGACGTGGCCTCTGGTGTTTCAGGATTCCTGCGCCCCGGCGATAATGTCGACATCTACTGGACCGGATCGAGCGGAACGGTAGAAGGGAATTCTGGCGGCATCACCAAACTGATCGAAACCAACGTTCAGCTCATCGCCGTCGACCAGACCGCTGGTTCGGACGTCGCAAGTGCAACGATTGCACGCACAGTTACGGTCGCAGCCACACCGGAACAGGTTGCTGCGCTGGCGCAGGCGCAGAACACCGGTCGCCTGTCACTGGCCCTTGTTGGGGTGCAGGATGACTCAGTTGCGTCGGCAATCGAGGTGGATCAGCGCAAACTGCTTGGAATTACGGCAGCCGCACCGGAACCCGAAAAAGAAGTTGAACAGGTTTGCACGACACGCATTAGACGCGGCGGCGAGATTGTCAACGTGCCTATCCCCTGTACAAACTGACGCCAATTCAGAGTGTTACAAGATTGGAGCCGCATCCCTGATGCGGCTCTTTTCTTATTGTTGTTGCCAATTCTCCACATAAGGAAAATTCCAGAAACCATTGATTATTGCAATAAATTCGGATTTCGCGCAGTCTCTTAGCACATAGGGCAAAAGACCCAAAAAATGAGGCGTGATCGGAGAGGCAGGTCACATGACAATACGTTCCTGGATCAGCGCAACCCTGCTGGGGTTGTCGCTTGTTATGGGCCCGGTCGGCGATGCCGCCTGGGCTGAAACCCTTCGCGTGGTAAAAAAGGGCACAGTGGAAACGCTGGACGTTCCGATGAACCGCGCGATTGTTGTGGAAAGCGAACAACCGTTTGCAGAGCTCAGCATTGCCAACGCAGGCATTGCGGATATCTCTTCGCTTTCGGATCGCACAATCTATGTTTTGGGTAAGGCCCCTGGCCTGACCACACTGACACTGTTCGATGGCGCCGGAAATCTGCTGGCCAACGTACGTGTCCGGGTCTCGCCCGATGTAACCGAATTTAAAGAGCGTCTGCGTCAGATCCTGCCAAGCGAGCAAATCGAAGTACGCACCGCCAATGACGGCATCGTACTGTCTGGCACGGTTTCAAGCGCGGCCAAACTGGCCCGCGCACTTGAATTGGCTGAACGGTACGCGCCGGAACGTGTTTCGAATCTGATGTCCGTGGGTGGCGTGCAGCAAGTTATGCTGAAAGTACGCTTCGCCGAGATGAATCGCTCAGTCGCAAAAGAGCTTTCTTCAACGCTTTCAATTGCGGGCACTGATTTTGTCGGTGGTTTCAACCCGCAGAACCTTGTTCCCCCTGTCACCGTGGAAAATGGTGTCTTGTTGTTTGGCTTCGGGGTCGGATCAGCTCAGGTCAACTTGCTGCTGCAAGCCCTCGAGTCGAAGGGCCTTGTACGCAACCTTGCCGAACCGAACCTTTCGGCTCTGTCCGGGCAGGAAGCAACGTTCCTGGCTGGTGGTGAGGTTCCGATTCCGGTGCCGCAAGACGACGGTGTCGTGGCAATCGAGTACAAACCCTTCGGTGTCAATATGAACTTCATTCCGCGGGTTGTTGACGGCGACCTGATCAATCTTGAAATGGGCACATCAGTTTCGAGCATCGACACCAGCACGAACTTCACAATTAATGGAGACACCGTTCCCAGCTTTATCGTGCGGCAAGCCAAGACCACAATAGAGTTGCGCGACGGGGAAAGCTTTGCCATCGCTGGACTGCTTCAGGACAACTTTGTGGACCAGGTCAACCAAGTGCCGTGGCTGGGAGATGTGCCGGTTCTGGGGGCCTTGTTCCGCAGCGCTGATTATCAGCGTGAACAAAGTGAACTTGTCATCATCATCACGGCGCATCTGGTGACGCCGACGCGTGGCGAGGCGCTAGCCCTTCCCACCGATCGTGTCAAACCGCCCAGCGAATTTGACCTGTTCGTGAATGGTCGGGTTGCTCGTACACAGCGTCCCGGAGCCGGCGGAGCATCCGAAGTTGCCAAACAGAATTTTGGCAGCTCGTACGGCTACGTCCTAGATTGATCAGGAGGATAGGACCAATGCAGAAGTGGATCATCACACTGGGTCTTACGGTCGCCGTTGCCGCATGTACGCGCGAGGTCGGATACGAGATCGATGCCGGAACCTTCGGAAACGCGACATTGAACAATATACAGGTTCAAAACGGCGAATTGACCTATGCTCAGATTCTCGGCCGCAGATTTGCCGCAGATGTACCCAGCCAAGTGAACTTTGCCTTCAACAGTTCGCAACTGGACGCATCAGCGCAAAGCATACTGTTGCAGCAGGCTGACTGGATCAAACAGTTCCCCGAAGCCAGATTCCGGGTTTACGGACATACAGATGCCGTAGGTTCAACCAGCTACAACAAAAGCCTTGGGCTACGCCGCGCACAGGCCGTCGTCGCGTTCCTTGAACGACAAGGCATCTCACGTTCACGTCTTGAAGCCGTTGTATCCTTTGGAAAAACGCAACCGTTGATCGCTACACCGAATCGGGATCGCCGCAACCGTCGGACGGTAACGGAAGTTTCTGGCTTTGTTGACCGTCACCCGCAACTGCTCGACGGAAAATACGCGAACATCATCTATCGCGAATACGTTGAAAGTGCGACGTGGAAGAGCGTGATCGAGAACGTATCAACAACAGATACGGCCAACTAGTGCCGCAGGCATTGGTGGATAATACAAGCAGAATGGGCGACATCGTCGCCCATTTCCCTACAATTGGTTCTTTTGCGCCCAATTCTTGCCCAACTTCAAAGCAACATTGTGAAAAATAGGGTGACCTGCGGCCAAATTTGACCGTATTGGGGCGACAGCACATCAATCTGGCGGAATTCGTTCATATGACATGCTGAGCCCTCACGACGAGGATAGTGTTTATGACCAGCGCAACGCCGCAAGACGAAACTTCTGCAATCCTGGCCTGCACCATAAGCCGGGATGTCCAGAATTTCGATCTTCTGATTGAAGACATGGAAACCATTCTGGGCGAGCGCTGGGGCGACTTGGGTTTTGCCGAAGCGCTGGCCTTTTTCAGCCAGCCAGAAGCCGAAGCGCTTGAATTCGTTGCATTGGCAATCGACGGGGAAGATGAAGACAACCTGTCATTGATGGGTGAAATCATCACGCGGGCCAAGGAAAAGAAAATCAAGGTCGTCCTGATCGCCGAGGACGTCACACCTGCTTCGCTCCACCAACTGCTGCGCAAGGGCGCGGACGAGTTTGTCCCCTACCCGCTTCCGGAAGGTGAATTGCAGGAAGCGGTAGAACGCATGAAGCAGCCCGATCCGGTTGTCATGGCACAAGCCGCAGCTGTTCCATTGGCAAATGGCGAATCAAAGGAAGGCGCTTTGTTCGTCGTTCAGGGACTTGCCGGTGGCGTGGGCTCCACGACTTTGGCGGTGAACCTGGCCTGGGAGCTGGCCTGTGCATCGGACAAGGATGCCCCGTCCGTCTGTCTGATCGATCTGGATCTGCAATACGGCACGGTTTCAACCTATCTGGACCTGGCGCGTCGCGAGACGGTGTTCGAAATGCTGTCCGATACGGATTCGATGGATAGCGAGGTTTTCTCGCAAGCCCTTCAAACATATGAAGAAAAACTGCAAGTTCTGACCGCGCCATCCGACATGGTGCCATTGGACCTGATTACCCCCGAAGACATCCAGCGCGTGATTGACATGGCGCGCACACATTTCGACTATGTGGTTGTGGATATGCCCAAGACGCTGGTCTTGTGGTCGGAAACGGTCTTGCAGGCTGCACATGTATATTTTGCAATGATCGAACTCGACATGCGGTCCGCTCAGAATGCCCTGCGCCTCAAGCGCGCGTTGCAGGCCGAAGAACTGCCCTTCAACAAGCTGCGCTTTGCGCTGAACCGAGCCCCAAAATTCACCGACCTGAATGGAAAAAGCCGCGTGAAACGCATGGGGGAAAGCCTTGGCATCTCAATTGACCTGCTGCTGCCTGATGGGGGCAAGCCTGTCATGCAAAGTGGCGACCATGGTTTGCCGCTGGCCAATTCAGCCGCCAAGAACCCGCTTCGCCGAGAAATCGCGAAGCTGGCCAAATCACTTCACAGCCTTGGCAGCAGCAGCGCTGAAGCTGCGTAACATCATCCCAAGGGGGGATCGCCGTGTTCTCAAGATATAAAAAACAGCCAGCAGCGCAGCCCGTCAAAGCGGCAGCGCAGCCGGTCGAAACGGCGGCACCCGCCGCACAAGCTGCCCCCAGCCCCGCAGCAACGGCCGTCGTACGTAAACCTCAGAAAAAAACGGCTGAGGTTGCCGGGGCCGATCGTGATCGAAAACGCAAGGAACGGCTGAGTGAGATCAAGATCGAACTGCATCGCGAGTTGCTGGAGAACCTGAACCTAGCGGCTCTGGAGACCGCAGCCGAAGCGGAGCTACGAGCCGAAATCAGCGCAATCGCCAGCGAAGTTCTGGAAACCAGGAACATCGTTCTGAATCGCGATGACCGATCGCAGTTGAACAAAGAACTGTACGACGAAGTAACGGGTCTTGGTCCGCTTGAGACGCTGCTGCAGGACGATACGGTCAACGATATTCTGGTCAACGGACCGCATCAGATATTCGTGGAACGTGCCGGTAAGCTGGAAATCAGCGACATCACGTTCAAGGATGAAAAGCACCTGATGCGGATCATCGACAAGATCGTGTCTGCGGTGGGCCGTCGTGTTGATGAATCCAACCCTTATGTTGACGCCCGACTGGCCGATGGATCGCGATTCAACGCCATGGTGCCCCCTA
The DNA here is from genome assembly GCF_059612645.1 of Ruegeria sp. YKSF131. Taxonomy (NCBI): domain Bacteria; kingdom Pseudomonadati; phylum Pseudomonadota; class Alphaproteobacteria; order Rhodobacterales; family Roseobacteraceae; genus Ruegeria; species Ruegeria sp. YKSF131. Next base: position 4,852 of record NZ_JBXWQZ010000008.1, read on the forward strand.
TCGCGGTAGATGGGTCTCTGGTTTCGATTCGTAAGTTCAAAAAAGACAAGCTGGGTATTGATGATCTAGTCAGTTTCGGTGCGTTCACCGAGGAAATGGCTGCCTATTTGCAGGCTGCCGTATCAACCCGTCTTAATATCATCGTGTCGGGCGGTACCGGTTCCGGTAAAACGACCACACTCAACGCTCTGTCCAGCTTTATCGACGATGCCGAACGCATCTTGACCATCGAGGATACGGCGGAACTTCAGCTGCAACAAACCCATGTGGGCCGGATGGAAAGCCGACCGCCTAACGTGGAAGGCAAAGGTGAGGTCAGCCCGCGCGACTGTCTGAAAAACGCCCTGCGTATGCGACCTGACCGCATCATCGTCGGCGAGACACGCGGCGCCGAGGTGATCGACATGTTGCAGGCCATGAACACTGGCCACGACGGTTCGATGACCACGATCCACGCGAACTCGGCCCGTGACGGGATTTCACGTTTGGAAAACATGATCGCGATGGCCGGCATCGAAATGCCCATTAAGGCCGTCCGCAGCCAGATCGCAAGCGCTGTGAACCTAATCGTTCAGGCCAGCCGATTGCAGGATGGTTCGCGCCGGATGACCTCGATCACCGAGATTACCGGTATGGAAGGTGACGTGATTTCGATGCAGGAAATCTTTCGTTTTCAACGTGTTGGCCTGACACCTGACAACAAGATCATCGGTCACTTTACGGCAACTGGGGTGCGCAGCCACTATTCGGAACGCTTCCGTCTGTGGGGTTTTGATCTGCCCGCATCCATCTACGACCCAACCACAATGTAGGAGAACCGGGTATGCAATTGCCTATGGAGGCGATCATCTATGTCGCCATCTTTGTGGGGGTTCTTGCCCTGGTCGAGGGCATCTATCTGGTTGCGTTCGGCAAATCCATCAGTCTGAACAGCCGGGTCAACCGGCGTCTGGACATGCTGGAAAAGGGTGCCGGGCGCGAACAGGTTCTGGAGCAGCTGCGCAAGGAAATGCAGCAGCACATGAAATCACAGAGCATCCCTCTGTATTCGCTGCTTGCTGACAAGGCTCAAAAAGCCGCCATTGCGTTTTCTCCCCGTCAACTGATCATGATCATGGCGCTGGTCTCGGCCATGGCGTTTGTGGGTCTGAGCATCGGTACCGCGACAGACACAGCGCTGCGCGCCGCGATTTCAATCGCCATCGGTATTGGCGGCGTTTACGCGTGGGTGAACCACAAGGCCAAGAAACGTATGGGAATGATCGAAGAGCAGCTGCCTGACGCGGTTGAGCTGATGGTGCGTTCGCTGCGTGTGGGTAATCCTTTCGTTTCGACAATTCAGGTTGTTTCGAACGAAGTTCAGGATCCGCTGGGAACCGAGTTTGGTGTTATCGCGGATGAATGCGCCTATGGTCGCGATGTGGGCGAGGCTCTGAAGGATATGGCTGAACGTCTGGATATGCAGGATTTGCGGTTCCTCGCGGTTGCTGTGGGTATTCAGCAGCAGTCCGGTGGTAACCTGGCCGAAATTCTGGCTGGATTGGCACAGGTGATCCGTGCGCGGTTCCGCCTGTTCCGGCGTGTCAAGGCAATCACGGCCGAAGCACAATGGTCAGGCAAGTTCCTGTCTGGCTTCCCAATTGCGTGTCTGATTTTCATCCTGGTCAAGGACCCAGGGTATTATGACGAAGTGTTGGACCACCCCTGGTTCATCCCTGCGTGTTTCGTTGTCGGCATTTTGCTGACACTGAACCTGATCGTCATGAAGATCATCACCAACATCAAGGTCTGAGGGCAGCACAATGGAATTTCTGACCAACATCAATGATCTGCTGACTCAACACCTGGGTGAGTTCGGCCCCCTTATCGTGGTGGGTGTACTTGGCCTGATCATGGTTCTTGTCGCTGTCTCACTGATCATGAGCCAGCCGGAAGATCCTCTGAAAAAACTTCAGCGGTCGAATGCGGCCCCGCGGGCAACGAAAAAAAGCAAGAAAGAGCAACTGCGAAACTCCAGTCGAAATGAGCAGCTCGAGAAATTCGCGACTTTTCTGGAGCCGAAAAACGAAGAAGAGTATTCGGCGGTTGAGCTGAAGCTGCGTCAGGCGGGATATCGGTCAAAAGATGCGGTCCGGTTCTTTCACTTTGCGCAGTTTTCGCTAGGTATCATTGGTATCGTTGTCGGTGTTCTGCTGATTACGGTCCTTTCAAACGGTCAGGAATTCACCGGTCAGCAAATGATGATCCGGGTGTTCGTGCCAGCCGCAATTGGTTATTTCGCCCCGAAATACTGGATCACACGCCGGGTCGAAGCACGCAAAGAGGCAATTACAGCAGGCTTTCCCGATACGCTTGACCTGATGCTGGTCTGCGTTGAGGCCGGACAGTCACTGGACCAGGCCATCGTTCGTGTGTCCGGTGAAATGAAATCCTCCTACCCCGATATCGCTCAGGAATTCGAAACCGTCGCACACGAGATGAAAGCCGGTAAGGACAAAGACACTGTATTGCGCGACTTCGGAGTGCGCTGCGGCGTACAGGACGTAAACTCATTCGTCACCGTGATGATCCAGTCGGCAACTTTCGGTACATCCATTGCCGAAGCATTGCGGGTTTACGCCTCTGAGATGCGTGACAAACGCGTGATGCGCGCCGAGGAGGCTGCGAACAAGTTGCCTACGAAGATGACTCTTGTCACAATGATGCTGACAGTTCCGCCACTGCTGATCATTCTGGTCGGCCCGTCGGCGAATGTCATTTCAACTTTCGGGCGCGCAGGATGATAAAACCCTATGAAAGCTGAATTCTGGTGCTTCCCGTCCGGGTTTCGCCGAATACTTAAGGCCACCGTGGTTTGCACCATGGTGGCTTCTTGCACAGAAGGCCTGTCGCCGAACGGCCTGGATGCGCCGGGAGTTGATCCCAGGGGACAAGCAGAAGACAATATCGAGGTCGGAAACCGGCTGATGGCTGCCGGTGAATACGAACTGGCGCTTGATACTTTTACCCGCGCCGCGCTGGACCAGGGTATGACGACACAGGTCTTGACCTCTCTGGGTACGGCCAATCTTGGGTTGCGGCGTTTAGGGCAGGCCGAGAAATTGCTGCGCCGTGCCGTGGAAGGCGATCCGGATTGGCCTGTTGCATGGAATAATCTGGGCGTTCTGCTGATGGAGAAACAGGAGTACCCCGAAGCGGCGCAGGTCTTTCAACGGGCTTACGCGCTGGACAATGGCGAAAGTGACGCAATCCGCGACAATCTGCGCTTAGCACTCGCAAAAATGGAAAATCCTGTTAATAATATCCCGCAAGAACAACAAGAATATACACTGGAGCAGCTTGGCGACGGGCAATTCGCGCTACGCAAAATCCAGTAATCGAGGCAAGAGCAGTAAAGGACGCAAAAAATGCGCCAGCAATTCTTGATTCCGGCTGTTGTTTTCAGCAGTCTGATCCTTTCGGCCTGTGCAAAGGAATCCGAAGAGGAAAAAGTGGAACGGACGTTTCAGGAAGTGAACGTTATTGACGAAACCAACCTGAACGATGTGTTGTTGAGTGCCGCCGACCCGAATGAGGCAGTGACCTATTTTCACGGTGCCACACTCAAGAACCCTGATCGCATCGATCTTCAGCGCGGGTTGGCAATATCCCTGGGACGCGCAAAACGCACCACCGAAGCGGCAGCAGCGTGGAAGCGCGTGACGACAATGAAGGGTACGAACGCCGCAGACAAGGTCGAGTACGCCGATGCGCTGGTGCGAAATGGCGACTGGTCTCAGGCCAAAACCGTTCTGGATACGGTTCCCCCAACGTACGAAACATTTAAACGCTATCGCCTTGAGGCGGTGGTCGCGGATTCCCGGAAAGAGTGGAAGCGGGCTGATCATTTCTATGAAACGGCCGTTGGGCTGACCACCCGCCCGGGCAGCGTAATGAACAATTGGGGGTATTCGAAACTGACCCGTGGCCAGTATGCCGAGGCCGAACGCCTGTTCACCGACGCAGTCCGCCAGGACAGCTCTTTGTTCACTGCCAAGAATAATCTGGTGCTGGCCCGGTCAGCGCAGGGCAACTATAGCCTTCCAGTGGTGCCGATGACCCAGGTTGAACGGGCGCTACTGCTGAATACGATGGGTATTTCCGCGGTCAAGCAGGGCGATGTAGAAACCGCGAAAAACCTGTTCCGCGAGGCCATTGCCACCCATCCGCAGCATTTCGATGAAGCGGTCCGCTCGCTTCGTGCGCTTGAAGAGGCCTGACACATGCAAATCCCCGCTGCGGCGGCGGCATGGTTCCTGCCCTTCGTGCTGCCGATCTGCTTTTACGTGGCCTTCACGGATATGCGTGAGATGCGGATCAAAAACCATGCAGTTGTTGCGCTGGCGTTGATTTTTGTCGTGGTCGGGCTGGTTGCCATCCCGCCCTGGTCCACCGGCACGGTCAGCGGTCATCTGTTGCTGATCAATGTGTCGATGCCGATCTATTTCTGGCACCTTCTGCATATCCCCGTGGTGTTGATTTTCGGCATTCTTCTGAACGCGTCAGGGGCAATGGGCGCGGGCGACGCTAAGTTTCTTGCCGCGTCCGCGCCATTTGTCTGGCTTGGCGATCTAAAGCTGGTGCTGCTTATTCTGACCGCCTGTATTCTGGCCGCCGTGGTCACGCATCGTTTGGCTAAAATCACAAGGTTGCGCACCATTGCGCCACATTGGGAAAGTTGGGATCGGGGCAAGCAGTTCCCCATGGGGTTCGCACTGGGTGGCTCGCTGGCCATGTATCTGATTCTGGGTACTGTTCTCGGTTCGTAAACTATCATCAGCGCGCCTTGCCGCTGCCTTTGTCCCGCCACAAAGCTGGGTCATTTTTCCTTCAAGTCGCCCTTATTCGGGCAGTTGGCGTTACAATTTGACGAACGAGCACCGCGCATGAATATGCAGACTTCCTCTGTTATGGCCCCCCCTACCCCGAAGGGGTTAAGCGAAATGAAGCTTCCGCTGGTGATGATGCGGGATATCTTGCTGAAGACCATATTCCGCAAGAACACCAGCACCGTGTCAGAAGTTTCTGCGGCCATATGTCTGCCTGGCGCTGTGACCCAGGAACTGATCGACATCGCACGCGAGCAGAAGCTGCTTGAGGCAATGGGGACGCTGAACGCCAACAGCGGCAACGAGATGGGATATCAGCTGACTGATGCCGGCAAGGCCCGCGCTCTGGATGCCCTCAGCCAGTCCGAGTATTTCGGTGCGATGCCCGTCCCGCTGGATGTCTATCGCGAGCAAGTCAAACGTCAATCGATCCGCAACATTCAGGTCACGCGCGACCAGTTGACCAACGCCATGGGCCATCTGGTTCTGCCCGACAGCCTGCTGGATCATCTAGGCCCGGCAGTCAGCGCAGGCCGGTCGATCCTGATGTATGGTCCGCCGGGCAACGGTAAATCGTCCATCTCGAACGGCATTCGCGATGCGCTGGGGGACAATGTCTATGTGCCCTACGCCATCGAATATGCGGGGCAGGTGATCACGGTCTACGACCCGATCGTGCACACCGCGATCGAGCAGGAGGCCGACGACCCGAACAGCCTGCGCCGCCGCAAACGTTTCGACTCACGCTATGTACAGTGTGAACGCCCGACCGTGGTCACCGGCGGTGAACTGTCGCTTAGTATGCTGGACCTGGTTTACAACCCTACCGCGCGAACCTATCAGGCACCGCTGCAGCTGAAATCCACGGGCGGCATCTTTATCGTGGACGACCTTGGCCGTCAGGCCGAACCACCGCAGGCGCTGGTCAACCGCTGGATTGTTCCACTGGAAGAGAACAAGGATATCCTGGGCCTGCAATCGGGTGAGAAATTCGAAGTTCCGTTTGATACGCTGGTCATCTTCTCGACCAACTTCCACCCGAACGAGATATTTGACCAGGCGGCCCTGCGCCGGATCTTCTTCAAGATCAAGATCGACGGCCCGAATCAGGAAAACTTCCTGAAGATTTTCGCCATGGTTGCGCGCAAACGCGGGATGCCGCTGGATGAGGCGGCGCTGGTGCACCTGCTGAAGGTCAAATACCCGACCATCAACAACATCTACGCCAACTATCAACCGATCTTTCTGATCGACCAGATGATCTCGATCTGCGAGTTCGAAGGCATCCCCTATCAGATGAGCCCCGAACTGATCGACCGGGCCTGGGCCAACATGTTCGTCAAAGACGAGAAAATCGTCAAATAACGCCGTGCCATTACCACTCTGGGGCGGGTAGTCTGCGTTCATGACGCAGATTCCCGCACGGATTGCCGCGTGGTTTTCCACCAAAGGCTGGTCCATCCACCCGCATCAGCAAGAGATGTTCGACCGCGCATTCAGCCCGGCGACACTGCTGATTGCGCCCACCGGTGGCGGCAAAACCATGGCCGGGTTTCTGCCGTCGCTGGCTGAACTTGCGGATGCTGGCCACAATGGATTGCACACGATCTATGTCTCGCCGCTCAAGGCGCTGGCCGCCGACATCAAACGCAATCTGCGCACCCCGGTGGATGAGATCGGCCTGCCTGTCAGGATCGAGGATCGAACCGGTGACACCTCAGCCACGCAGAAGAAACGCCAAAGGGCTGATCCACCGCATATCCTGTTGACCACGCCGGAAAGTCTGGCGTTGCTGACCTCGTACGAGGATGCCCCGCGTATGTTTGAAGGTGTGCAGCGGATCATCGTCGATGAAATCCACGCACTGGCTGAAAGCAAGCGCGGGGATCAGCTGATGCTGGCGCTGGCACGCCTGCAACGCCTCAATCCCGATCTGCGCCGCGTCGGGTTGTCGGCGACGGTGGAAGATCCTGTTGCGATTGCCCGCTTTCTGGCCCGCCACCCTGATCCCTGCCAGATTGTACAGGCCGACCCCGGTCCGGACCCGGATATCCGAATGCTGGAAACGTCGCAGATGCCGCCCTGGTCTGGCGGTGGCGCGGCTTATGCTATTCCAGCCGTGCTGGAGCAGATCAAGCAGCACAAGACCACATTGATCTTTCACAATACGCGCGCCCAGGCCGAGATATTCTTTCACAACCTGTGGCTGGCCAATGATGACGGTCTGCCCATCGGCATCCATCACGGCAGTCTGGACCGGCAGCAGCGCGAGCGGGTCGAGGCGGCGATGGTCCGGGGTGACTTGCGCGCCATCGTCTGCACCGGTTCGCTGGATCTGGGCATCGACTGGGGGGATGTCGATCTGGTGATCCAGATCGGCGCGCCCAAGAATGTCAAACGGCTGGTGCAAAGGATAGGACGGGCCAACCACCGCTATAACGCACCTTCCAAAGCCCTTTTGGTACCTGCCAATCGCTTCGAAGTGGTCGAATGCGTCGCCGCGCTAGAGGCCGCCAAAGCCCATGAGCTGGATGGGGAACCCCGCGGCCGTGGCCCGCGCGATGTTTTGTGCCAGCATATCCTGATTGCCGCTTGCGCCGGACCGTTCAACGCCGATGATCTTTATGCCGAGATGACATCCGCCGGGCCTTACGCTCAATTGACGCGGGCCGAGTTTGACGCCTGCCTGAATTTCTGTGCTACCGGCGGCTATGCTCTGCAAGCCTATGATCGCTGGCAAAGGCTGCAACACGGCGCCGACGGGCAATGGCAACTGCGCGACCCGCGCGCCGCATCGCGAATTCGTATGAATCTGGGCACGATTCAGGACACGGATACGCTCAAGGTTCGTCTGAAACGCAACCGGGGCGGCAAGCCACTGGGAGAAGTAGAAGAAGCATTCGCTGCCTCGCTAACGCCCGGCGACACCTTCCTGATCGGTGGGCAAATCGTGCGGTATGAGGGGCTGCGCGAGATGGTGGTCGAAGTCACGCGGCACGCTGACCGAAAGCCAAAGATTGCGACCTTCTCGGGCACGAAATTCGCAACCTCCACTCAGCTTAGCGACCGCATCCTGAACATGTTTGCCCAAACTGACTGGCCACAGCTTCCCCCTCATACGTCTGAATGGCTGGATTTGCAGCGCCAGATGTCCCGCCTGCCCCAGCGTGACCGGCTGCTCATCGAGAGCTTTCCCAGCGACGGGCGTGAACATCTTTGCGTCTACGGCTTTGCCGGACGAAATGCACAACAGACTTTGGGCCTGTTGCTGACAAAACGGATGGAGGAGACCGGACTGGCCCCGCTGGGTTTTGTCGCCACGGACTATGCCACACTGATCTGGGGTCTGGACGCGGTTACCGATCCCCGTCCGTTGCTTCAACCCGATGCACTGCGCGACAGGCTTGACACCTGGCTGGCAGGTAACGCCGTTATGAAGCGCACGTTTCGTGCATCGGCCACCATTGCCGGTCTGATCGAACGCAACATGGCAGGGCAGCGCAAAAGCGGGCGGCAGGCTACGTTTTCGTCCGATATCCTGTATGACACCTTGCTGAAATACGATCCCGATCACCTATTGATGCAGATCACCCGCGAGGAAGCCATGCGTGGGCTTGTCGATTTCGGTCGGATCGAAACAATGCTGGCCCGAATTGGCGACAGGATTGATCTGGTGCGGCTGGAGCGTGTTTCACCCCTGTCAGCGCCACTGTTTCTGGAGGTTGGCAAAGTGCCGGTGAAAGGCAGTGCCGAAGAAAGGCTTCTGGCGGAAGAAAGCGCGCGGCTGCTGCAAGCGGCGGGGTTGGAACAGCTTTGATCTGCTTGCGCCGGGCCCTGAAACAGGCCAAGAACGTATCATGAACGAACTTGAGTTTCCCTTTGCGGGTCAGCGCCTGTGTGCTTTGCCGTCCGGTGCGCTTTGGTGGCCAGACGAAAGCTTGCTGTGCGTGTCGGACTTGCATCTGGGTAAATCCGAGCGCGTCGCGCGGCGTGGTGGGCCTTCACTTCCGCCTTATGACAGCCGTGAAACGCTGGACCGCCTGAAAGATGACCTGGGACAAACGAACGCCAAAACCATTGTATGTCTGGGCGACAGCTTCGATGATCTTGAGGCTGCCCGGGCGCTGCCAAAATCAGAAATGCTAAGGATCGCGACCTTACAGTCCGGACGTCAGTGGATCTGGATTGAGGGGAACCACGATCCCGGTCCTATTGAGCTGGGGGGAACCCATCTGTTCGAATGGCACCGTGGCCCGCTTGTTTTCCGTCATATCGCGCAGGATCCCGCGCGAGGAGAAGTTTCCGGCCATTACCATCCAAAAGTCCGGATCAGGGTCAAGGGACGTCATATTTCACGCCCCGCTTTTCTGCTGAATGATCATCGCATGATACTTCCGGCCTATGGCGCTTTTACCGGGGGGCTTCGCAGCTCTGATCAAGTGCTGTCGGCACTGATGGGATCGCAGGCGATGGCGATCCTCACAGGTCCGCGTCCATACATGTTGCCAATGCCGCAATAGGTTCAGATCAGGCCATCCATTTCCAGCATCGGTTTGTATTTCCGGCTGACCGGAACCAGATCACCATTGATCAATTTCAGATAGGTTTTACTGCCTTCCCTTTCGACACTTACAATGGATGCGTCGGTGACCCAATGCGAACGGTGCGAGCAATGACCCGGGACAGGCTCCATTTCGGCAATCGCATCTGTGAAACGCGACCGGAGCGTGAAGGTGCCTTCTGAGGTGACAACATCCACGTTGTGATCCCGAACGGTCAAGCGATAGATCTGCCCGTTGAATCTGGGTGGCAAGCGTTTGACAAGTCGTGGTTTTTCAAGATCAGATTCAGTAATTGCCGCGGCATTCAGATCGTTGCGCTGTACAAGCATCAAGCCTGTCGCGAACAAAGCGCCATAAACCACAATCCTCTCGGCGTCCGGCGCCATATATCCACCACAGGTGAAAAGAACCCAGGCCAACATCCAAAGTGAAGGCGTGAACAATGCCAAGGTCAAAGAAACAAATGCCAGATCCCTCGCCGGAACATTCAGGAAAACGGGGTTCTTCCGCATCAGCTTTCTGGCAAGCCCGGCAACCGTCAAAGCAAGGACCATCACTCCCGCCCAGAATACAAGCCGCAGTCCAAATGACAGGTCAGAATCAAGGAAGGGTGGAAACGCATATGCAAGTAAAGGAAGAAAGACCAAACCCGCTACCACACGTTGCGGTGAAAATGCCTTCAGGATTATACTTATTTTAGACGTCATACCGCTTTTGTGCATGAATTAGCATAGCTCACCCCGAATGTGTCAAACACAATAGTGCCTTCACCTGTAACCAGCTGGGATTACAGGGATATCACGATTTGTTCGGCTGTCAAACCCATTCAGGGCGCTTTGCCCATGCAGTCAGGGGGCGATTTGGCTGGAGCTTTGCCTGCCAAAAAAGGGGGCCGGTCCGAAGGGTCCGATCCGGCCCCGCGTGTATCAGGCGGTCAGGCCTTCTGGTTCGGGGAGTTTGTTTGCGCGGCAGCAGGCGGTGAGGGTGTTAGCCAGCAGGCAGGCGATGGTCATGGGGCCGACGCCGCCGGGGACGGGGGTGATGGCGCCGGCGCGCTCGGCGGCGCTGGTATAGTCGACATCGCCGACCAGCTTGGTCTTGCCATCGCGTTCGATGCGGTTGATGCCCACGTCGATCACGGTGGCGCCTTCCTTGATCCAGTCGCCGGGCACCATCTCGGGGCGGCCGACAGCGGCCACGACAATATCGGCGCGGCGCACCACATCCGGCAGGTCCCTGGTGCGCGAATGCGCGATGGTCACAGTGCAGCTGTCCCCCAGCAGCAGCTGAGCCATCGGCTTGCCCACGATGTTCGAGCGACCGATGACAACCGCATCCATGCCCGACAGCGACCCGTGGTGATCGCGCAGCATCATCAGGCAGCCCAGCGGGGTGCAGGGCACCATCGATTTCTGACCAGTGCCCAGCAGGCCCACATTCGAGATGTGGAAGCCGTCCACATCCTTGGCCGGATCGATCGAGTTGATCACCAGATCCTCGTTCAGGTGTTTTGGCAGCGGCAGCTGTACCAGAATGCCATGCACCGCCGGATCAGTGTTCAGTTTGTCGATCAGCGCCAGCAGGTCCGCCTCGGAGGTCTCCACATCGAGCTTGTGCTCATACGAGTTCATGCCAACCTCGACGGTCATCTTGCCTTTCGAGCGGACGTAGACCTGGCTGGCCGGATCCTCTCCCACCAGAACCACGGCCAGGCCGGGGGTGATGCCGTTTTCCTCTTTCAGCTTTGCAACCTGATCGGCCACCTGCGCGCGCACTTTGGCGGCAAAGGCCTTCCCGTCGATAACCTGCGCTACCATCCTTTGGTCCCTTCTTTCAAAACCCAAACGGGCGCAGAACGCGCCCGGTCTTTACTCGGGGCCGAGCACACGTTCCTCACGTGCAATCGACCAGTCAATCAGAATGCGCCAGAGCGTTTCGGACAAATCGGGGTCCATCCCCGCCGCCTGCGAACTGGCGCGCACCTTTTGCACCACATCCTCGACCCGGTCCGGGATGCGGGCGGGCAGGCCCTCGCCCGGCTTAAGCTCAGACGCGCGGTCGATATAGCTTGCGCGCCTCACCAGCATCCCGATCAGCTGGCGGTCCAGCCTGTCGATCTGAACCCGCAGATCCCGCATCGAATGGCAGTCCTGCGGCGGTGTCAGAGTGGGCATCATCGTCTCCTCATGGCCCGGGGGTCCCGGACCACGAGATGTCTTATTCAGCGGCTTAGAACAAGCCCTCGATCTCACCTGCGTCATTGAGGCAGATGGTTTCCGCGGCCGGTTTGCGGGGCAGGCCCGGCATGGTCATGATCTCACCGCAGACAACCACGATAAAGCCTGCACCCGCGCTCAGGCGGACCTCACGCACCGGCACCGAATGGCCGGTGGGCGCGCCCCGCAAGCTCGGGTCGGTCGAGAAGCTGTACTGGGTTTTCGCCATGCAGACCGGCAGGTTGCCATACCCCGCAGCTTCCCATTCTTTCAGCTGCGTGCGGATCTTGTTGTCGGCCAGAACCTCGTCGGCGCGGTAGATGCGCTTGGCGATGGTTTCGATCTTCTCAAACAGCGGCATCTCGTCGGGGTAGATCGGCGCGAAGTTCGCAGACCCCCCTTCGACGATTTCCACAACCTTGCGGGCCAGATCGGCAGACCCTTCCGAGCCCAGTTCCCAGTGGCGCGACAGAACCGCCTCGACCCCGTGAGAGGAACAATAATCCTTCACCGCCTGAACCTCGGCATCGGTGTCGGTGACAAAGTGGTTGATGGCGACAACAACCGGCACACCGAACGACTTCACGTTCTCGATATGGCGGCCCAGGTTGGCGCAGCCCGCCTTGACCGCATCGACATTCTCGGCGCCCAGATCGGCCTTGGCGACACCGCCATTCATCTTCATCGCCCGCACGGTGGCAACCAGAACCACGGCAGAGGGCGCAATGCCCGCCTTGCGGCACTTGATGTTCATGAACTTCTCGGCACCCAGATCGGCGCCAAAGCCCGCCTCGGTCACCACATAGTCAGCCACTTTCAGCGCGGTCTTGGTGGCAATGACCGAGTTGCAGCCATGCGCGATGTTGGCGAACGGGCCGCCATGGACAAAAGCCGGGTTGTTTTCCAGCGTCTGCACCAGGTTCGGCTGCATTGCGTCTTTCAGCAGAACGGTCATCGCGCCTTCGGCCTTGATGTCGCGGCAATAGACCGGGGTCTTGTCGCGGCGATAGGCCACGATGATGTCACCCAGACGCTTTTCCAGATCCTTCAGGTCGTTGGCCAGACACAGGATCGCCATGACCTCGGACGCTACGGTGATGTCAAAACCTGTTTCGCGCGGGAACCCGTTCGACACGCCGCCCAGGCTGGCAGTAATCTGGCGCAGGGCGCGGTCGTTCATGTCAACCACACGACGCCATGCGACCCGGCGGGTGTCGATCTCGCATTCATTGCCCCAATAGATGTGGTTGTCGATCATCGCCGACAGCAGCGAATGGGCCGAGGTGATCGCGTGGAAATCGCCGGTGAAGTGCAGGTTCATCTCTTCCATCGGAACAACCTGCGCATAGCCGCCCCCCGCAGCGCCGCCCTTCATGCCGAAGTTCGGACCCAGCGAGGCCTCGCGGATACAGATCATCGCATTCTTGCCGATCCGGTTCAGACCGTCACCCAGACCAACCGTTGTGGTCGTCTTGCCTTCACCCGCAGGCGTCGGGTTGATCGCCGTCACCAGCACCAGCTTGCCGTCCTCACGACCCTGAACCGAGTTGATGAACTCCTGGCTCACCTTCGCCTTGTCATGCCCATACGGCAACAGATCATCACTGGATATTCCAAGCTTCGCGCCGATCTCCTGGATCGGCTTCTTATTCGCTTCACGCGCAATTTCGATGTCGGATTTATAGCTCATTGGCCGGGGTCCTTGATTGAATACCGTGCAAAACCGACGTCAAACGTCGGCGCTACGCATTCCATACCCTTGTGTACAATCTGATTAGCCATGGATTCCGACATTCTGGCGTCGCGAAGCGTCGTCAGGTCACTTCATCGGTAACTAATCGGAAACCTGCATATTTTCGGGGCTCCAGGCAGGCTGGTCCGGAACAAAGAGCTTGAGGTGATCGCCCAGTTGAATGCGCCCGGGACGTTCAATCCATCCCGTGACACCCCGGCGCCCGACGGCAGCGGGTTTGAACCCTGCACCATACCCCTGATGAACCGCTTCGATTTCGCGACCGGGCAATACGCAGGGTGCGTTTTCCATATCCACAGTGATCGTCAGCCCGTTGACCGCCTGAAGGCGCGAGGACGGCGGAATGTGCGAGAAATCCGGAACACCTTTCAGCACTATGGATACGCCCAGATAAGACGGGTCAAGCTGGTTCAGCCCCATGTTCTGCGCGATCTGCTGCAACTCTTCCAAGGACAGCACCGAAAGTTGACGAACATTGCGGATTTCAGTGCCCTTGGGATAGAGGTTCGAGACCCGAACACAGGACGCACGGTTCAGACCTTCGTGCCGTTCGCCTTTCGCGCCCTCAAACCCAAGATCCAGCAACTCCACGGGCTTGGCACGAAGCGATCCGCCGGCAGGAACAAGGCCCAGCCAAACGACTTCGGCTGCAAATTCGGTTTCCCGCAAAAACGGCATACGCGCTTCCCTACCCATTGGTGTCTGCCAGCGCATAATGCCCAGTAACGCTCTGATGGAAAGAGAAAAAACCCGGGTCAGAGCCCGGGTTCTTGCTGGTTATGCTGTCGGTTCAGGTTCCATCCCGCCCTCAGGCGGTGATTTCTTGGCCTTGGTCTTGGGGATGGCTGTCACGCTGGGCGCACTGCCCTCGTCCGACTTGTCGTTCCGGTCATCGCTGTCGCCGGGCGATTCCCCGTTCATGACGCGTTTGATTTCGTCACCGGTCAGCGTTTCGTATTCCAGCAAACCTTGGGCCAGACGTTCCCATTTTTCGTTATGATCGGTCAGAATCTTGTGCGCCTGTTCATAGCCTTGCTGGATCAGGCGCTTTACCTCTTCTTCAATCAGTTCCTTGGTATGAGCCGATACCGAGAACCCGGCAGTATTGCCCTGGTATCCCTCATGGGCCTCGGCATAGTCGATATTGCCGACCTTGTCCGACATTCCCCAGCGCATCACCATGGCACGTGCCAATTGGCTGGCCTGCATGATGTCCCCGGCAGGCCCGTTCGACACGTGATCTTCGCCATACTTGATGACCTCGGCCGCCTTACCTGCCATGGTCATCGCCAGCTTTTGTTCGCACTCATCCCGGTGATAGTTCAGGCGATCCATTTCCGGCAGCGAAACGACCATACCCAGCGCGCCGCCGCGCGGTATGATGGTCGCCTTGTAGACCGGATCGCACATGGGCAGAGACAGACCAACAACAGCATGACCCGCTTCGTGATAGGCTGTTTTTTCCTTCTGATCCTGAGTCAGCACCATCGAGCGGCGCTCGGCCCCCATCATCACCTTGTCCTTGGCGTTTTCAAAATCTTCCATGGTGACAAAGCGACGGCCCACGCGCGCCGCCATCAACGCGGCCTCGTTCACGAGGTTGGCCAGATCCGCACCCGAGAAGCCCGGCGTACCGCGCGCGATGATGCGCAGATCAACATCGGGACCCAGCGGTGTCTTGCGTGCGTGAACGCCCAGAATTTTCTCGCGGCCCTTGATGTCCGGGTTGCCGACTGTGACCTGACGGTCGAACCGGCCCGGTCGCAGCAGCGCAGGGTCCAGAACGTCCTTGCGGTTGGTGGCTGCCAGAATGATCACACCTTCGTTGGCCTCAAACCCGTCCATTTCGACCAGCAACTGGTTGAGCGTTTGTTCACGCTCGTCATTGCCGCCGCCATACCCGGCGCCGCGATGACGACCCACAGCGTCAATCTCATCGATAAACACGATACAGGGCGCATTCTTTTTCGCTTGCTCGAACATGTCGCGCACGCGAGACGCACCCACACCAACGAACATTTCGACAAAATCCGAACCCGAGATGGTGAAGAACGGCACGCCCGCCTCACCCGCAATGGCACGGGCCAGCAGCGTCTTACCGGTACCCGGAGGGCCAACCAGCAGCGCGCCCTTGGGGATCTTGCCACCAAGGCGGCTGAACTTCTGCGGGTTTCGCAGGAACTCGACAATCTCTTCCAGCTCTTCCTTGGCTTCGTCGATACCGGCAACATCATCAAAGGTCACGCGGCCATGCTTTTCAGTCAGCATCTTGGCCTTGGACTTGCCAAAGCCCATCGCGCCACCTTTGCCGCCGCCCTGCATCCGGTTCATGAAATAGACCCAGACACCAATCAGCAGCAGGAAAGGCAGCAGCGTGATCAGGAACGATTGAAACCCTGATTGCTGCTGTTTTACGGCCTGGACTGGTATGTTTTCCTCGATCAGAAGCTTGGTCACTTCGGCGTCGCCGGGTTTGATCGTGACATAGCTGGCACCGCTTTGCAGGGTATAGCGAATCTGCTCACCATCCAGGGTCACATTCTTGACTTCACCGCTTTGGACGGCACCGACAAAGTCGGAATAGGTTTTCTCGTTGTTCTGAAGCGTTCCGCCCGGTCCACTGAACAGATTGAACAGTGCAAGGATGAGCAGGAACAAAACGACCCAAAACGCGATATTGCGAGCGTTGCCCAAGGAAATTCTCCTAAAAGTTCCGGCAGGTGAGACGCTGCCAAGTTACCTCTTAAAATAGAGAGGATTGTCGTATGTTCAATGCGATAAAAAAGATGTGTGGAACTCGGGCCAATCTGACGCAAGACTGGCATGCCAACCATTCGCGAGACCCGCAAGCGGGGCGGCCAGCACCCTATCCGCATTCCAAACCGCAGGCGTCGCTGTCAAAGCTATCCTGGGACGCCCGGTTGCCCGCCACTCGGGCACCTGTTGCAACCCCTCACCCCCCAAAGCACGGATTTCTGCGCCCATTGTTGCCGGTCCGCTCAGCCGCCATTTGCCATCCCACACAGCACCGGGTGCAGCCAACTGAGATTTCACGGCATTAAATTCCCTGCAAATCCAAACACTCCCGCCGTGTGGAACAATAAGACAACCGCCCACTGACGCCGATTGCCCATTCGCAACTGCATCCATCGCCCGATCCACTGCCGCCTGACGCGGGGGATAACCCGACCCGGCAACCCACGAGAGGATTCCCAGCAGGACACGGCGCCGAATCTCAAGGGGCAACGCGGCAAATCCGGCCCGGTTCACCCTCACGTCACTTTGATCCACTTGCGCCACGGACCGTGCGGATTCTTGCGCACAGATGCCAAGTGCCGTGTGTGCCTGCGCCAGATTGTCAGCCACGCGGGACAATGAAAGCGCATCAATTCCCAAAGGTTCTAGACCACCCAAAGCTTCGCGCGCCTTGATCCGATCGAAACGGGCATCCTGATTCGAAGGGTCGTCCACCCATGCCACGCCAGCCCCAGTCAGATAGGTGCGCAGCTGTTCACGGGCAATCCCCAGCATCGGGCGCAGTATCGTCAGCCCCCGCTGTTTCCGAATGGCCGCCATTCCGGACAGGCCCGTGACCCCGGATGATCGGCCCAACCGCATCAACAGTGTTTCCGCCTGATCATCTGCGGTGTGGCCCAGCGCAATGGCATCGATTCCGCGGCCCTTTGCCCATTCGGATAACAAATCATACCGCGCCTGACGTGCGCGGTCCTGCAAGTTGCCGGTACCGTCCCATCCCGACCAACGCAGCGTGTCATGAGGCATCCCCAACGCAGCCGCCTGCAGGGATACCGTTTCGGCCTCGCGCGCGGATTCGGGGCGCAACCCGTGGTCGACCGTGGCAACGAAAAGGGTGATAGCCTCATCCTGCGCCACATGATGCAAAAGGTGCATTAAGGCGACAGAATCGCCGCCTCCCGAAACTGCAATACCCAACTTGCGCGGAAGTGTTTCGGGTAGCCGGGCGCGAAGGTCTGCAAGTAGTTTGCTGGAGTGATGGTTCAAGTACATCCCAACGCGGTCATCTCCTGCGTGGCGTTCGAAAACTCTGGCGCAGAAGGAAAGCGTACTCCGACCTCATTAAGAGTGATGCAGGCCTGATCAGTCTGTCCCAAACGGCCAAGCGCCGCACCCAGTTCGTACAACGCCTCGGGTGCAAATGCGCCCTCGGAATCACCCGTGAAGCTGGCCAGGAATGCTCGGGCCGCTTCGCGCGTGTCGCCAATCCCTTCAAGGGCATGACCGCGTTTCAGGTTGGCTTCGGGCGCCAGCGGACTGCCGGGATAGCTTGTTTCAAACTGCGCAAACAACGTGGCAGCAGTCTGGAAATCGCCATCGGCCAACGCTTGCGAGGCTGCATCAAAATCAGCACGTTCACCTATGGCCAGTTCACCATGATCGGTCGCCGTTGGCGTTTCGATACTTGTTGGCCCGGTGATCACAGCGGCCGTGTCACCACCCAATGTCGAGGTCTCACCCAATGTCGTCAAATCGCCGCCTTCCAGTTCGACCAGCCGGAACTCAAGGTCACCGATTCGGTTGGTGCCGTCAGTGACAATGTTCTGCACCCGCTGGTTCAACTGCTCGGTTTGGCGGGTCAGGCGCTGCAATTCCGCTTCGATCGCGACAACGCGTTCTTGGACCGAACTGCCGGACAGGTTCGGTGCAGGTGAACCCGTGGTAGAAAACTCGCGTTTCAAACGCTGAATTTCCACATGTAGCACCGTTAGTTCCTGACGGATATCTGCAAGAGTTTGCTGATCCTGTGCCTGTGCAACACCAGCCGTCGCCACAACCGCCGCCAAAACCCATCCTGCAATGCGCATCATCTTACCCCAGAGTTGACCCGGTCAGAACCGTTACCGCACGGCGGTTCTTGGAATAACATTCCTCGGTGCTGCAAATCTCGATCGGGCGTTCCTTGCCATAGCTCACGGTATTCAGGCGGCTGCCCGCAACTCCGCGTGAAATCAAGTATTCTCGTGCCTCATTAGCGCGTTTGGCACCCAAACCAAGGTTGTATTCCCGTGTGCCCTGCTCATCCGCGTGGCCTTCAATCGTTGCGACAAAATCCGGATTGGCCAGCAACCAGTCTGCCTGCCCTTGCAGCACTGTTTGCGCCTCGGGCGACAAGGTCGACTGGTCAACGGCAAACAGGACACGGTCCCCGACCGTTTGCTGGAAATACGCGGGCGAGCGCGGATCACTCGGTGATCCGGGGACAATAGATCCAATGCCCCCGCTACCACCGCCGCCCAAGGCCGAGGGGTCATTACTTGTGCAGGCGGCGATCACACTCAGCGCGCCCAGCGCCAGAACTTTGCTCAATACGTTCATTTCAGGTGCCTCGTGTTATGTTTATTGCCGCCTGTCTACCACAGGGACGATTTGTTGTGAACTTTGCTGCGATCAATTCTGCAATGGGCCCCAGGAAGGATCGCTCCCCCCGTCCGGTGTACGTACCGGCCGCAGGTTCCTGCCCGAGATATCCACCGAGTAAAGCGATGCCCTACCGCTGGCCCCCTGCGTTTCGCGGGTGAACATGATGACCCGGCCATTGGGCGACCAGGTGGGGCCTTCATCCAGGAAAGACGCTGTCAGCAAACGTTCTTCTGATCCGTCGATGCGCATCACGCCGATATGGAACCGGCCCTGGTTCTGCTTGGTAAAGGCGATCAGGTCGCCTCGCGGCGACCAGACCGGCGTACCATAGCGACCCGCGCCAAAGCTGATCCGCGTGGCTTCGCCCCCGTTTGCTGCCATTACGTACAATTGCGGCGTGCCGGAGCGGTCGCTTTCAAAGACAATCCGGCCACCATCCGGCGAATAGCTGGGAGCCGTTTCAATTGCGGGCGTGTTGGTCAGGCGCGTACTTTGCCCCGAGGTGATATCCATTTTCCACAGGTCGGTATTGCCGCCCTGAATCAGCGAATAGACAATCGACCGGCCATCCGGCGAGAACCGTGGCGAAAAGCTCATGGTCCCGTCCTGCGTCTTCAGTTCCCGTGGTTTCGGGCGCCCGACTTCAGTCACGTAAATGCGCGGGCTGCCGCTTTCATAACTGGTATAAAGCAGCCGGTCACCGGTGGGTGAGAACCGGGGCGCCAGAACGATGGCGGCGCTGTCAGTCATGTACTGCACATTCGCGCCATCGTAATCCATGATCGCCAAACGCTTCAGGCGCTGGTCCTTCGGACCGCTTTCCGAAACAAAGGCAACGCGGCTGTCAAAATAACCGCCTTCACCTGTGATCCGGCTATAGACCTGATCGGCCACCTTATGCGCCATGCGCCGCCACCCGTCGGTGGTACCTGCCAGTTGAAGGCCATTGCCCAGTTCCTGGCCCGAAAACACATCCCACACCCGGAACCGGACCGTCAGTTTCTGACCGGACACATTGACAGCGCCCGTGATCAGGGCGTCAGCGTTGATCGCCTTCCAATCCGCAAACTGAACCGGAGCTTCGAAGCTGCTGACCCGGCTGATGAACGCATCCGAGGATATCTCGCGGAACAACCCGGTCCCGGTCAGGTCAGCCGCCACCACGCGTGAGATATCTTGCGCGAACTGAGCTGCGGCCGGGCCGTCCGGCACAAAATTCGGAACGGCAAAGGGCAAGGGTTCGATAATCCCCTCATCCAGTTCCAGACGCAAAGGCCCGCTCTGTGCATAAACCGGCGCAGACATCAATGTCAGGCCGACAAAGAGGCTGGTCAGAAGCTTCATCATTTGATCCGCATCCTCTCGGGGTTAAATGTAATCTCAACATCCTGCCAATGTTCGTATTTGTCAGCAGGCAAATCATATCCTTTGGCCCCGCAGCGCAAAATTGCACGTCGCGCAGCCTCGTAGGCCTGTTTAACGGCTCCCGCCGAGCCGCCAGAGCTGTCCAGCATCCGAACGCTGCCGCCGACGACCGTACCATCACGGTTCAACGAAAACGCGACAACAACCACAGTGTTCAGCGCATCTGTGGACAAGGAACCCACATTCCAACATCCAGAGACGGCCAGTCGCATCGCGTCTTTCTCTCCGCTGGTCAGCGGTGGACCAGAAGGTTCGGACCCGCTGCCCAAGGCTTCGGCCAGGGCGTCGTTAATTGCCGTTTCATCGGTTTGTTTTTCAGGTTCCGGGGTCGCTTCAGGCGTTTTGGCCACAGCGGGTTCGGATGGCGGCCTTGGCCGGTTTGGGCGCACGCGCGGCCGCGGAGATGTCAGGGGCGACTGTTCCTTGGTTTCCTCGGCCTCGGTCACAATCTCCGGGGCTGCCTCTTGCGGCGCGGTCTGATCCTGCTGTTCCTGCTGAACTTCTGCGCCTTCATCCAGGGATACCGGCGGCGTTTCAAAATCATCAGGTTTTGCCTCGGGCGGTGGCGGAGCTATTGCCTCGGGCGCGACGCGATCCGAGGGGCGCGGCTGTGCCTCCGGACCAGGCGGCGCAGGCTGTGCAACAGGCTCGACCTGAGGGTCCGTCAGAACCGGAGGCTCGTCAGGAACCTCGGGTTCTGGCGGCGCTTCCACGATGACAGGCTCTGGCTCTGGTTCTGGTTCAGCCGGTGCAACAGGTTCAGGGCGCGGCTGTTCGTCAATCACGGATTCCGGCGGTTTGGTAACAGCCTCCGGTTGGGGCGGTTGTTGCAACGCGGTCGGCACTTCGGGGACTTCCGGCGCATCCCGCTGGGCAGTCATCGCCGCGAATTGTTCAGCCGTGATCACTGAGACGTCCTGCACAGCCATCGGCAACGGTTCGGACCTGAAGGTGCCGCCGAACATCGCCCATCCGATCAGGCTGACATGCGCAATCGCTGAAATCTTGGTGCCGGTATCCACCGTGCGACCTCACTCTCCACCTTCATCCAGCGTCGGCCCACCGGTATCGGTCACAAGGCCAACGTTGGAAAAACCGCCCGCGTTCAGTGCACCCATGACCTGCATCACCTGTGCATAAGGGATTGCGCCATCGGCCCGCAGGAAAACCCGGTCGCTGCTCCGCTCTGCCGCAATGGCACGCAGCTTGCCAATCAACTCTTCGCGCAACACATCGGTGGTCTGGATCTGCACGCGGCCGTCTGCGGTCAGAGTCACGGTCAAAGGCTCTTCGTTGTCGCCGGGCAGCGCACTGGCCGCGGTCTTGGGCAGATCGACCGGAACACCAACCGTCAGCAATGGCGCGGCCACCATGAAGATGATCAGCAATACCAGCATGACATCCACGAAAGGGGTCACATTGATCTCGGCCATCGGCTGCGCGCGACCGCGACGCCGACCACGTCTGCGCCCATTGCCGCCCGAAGATTGCTGGATCGCAGCGCCCATCTTCAGCTGTCCAACTGGCGCGACAGGATGGTTGCGAATTCATCCGCAAAGGCTTCATAGCCGCCAACGATCCGGTCACTATCTGCGCTGAGTTTGTTGTAGAAAATCACCGCCGGGATCGCCGCCAAAAGGCCCAACCCTGTCGCCATCAACGCCTCGGCGATGCCGGGAGCCACCACAGCAAGGTTAGTGTTTTGCTGCTCGGCAATCTCGATGAACGCATTCATGATGCCCCAAACGGTGCCAAACAGCCCGATAAACGGAGCTGTGGAGCCAACAGTCGCCAGAATGGGAAGCCCTTTTTGCAAGGTTTCCGCCTCTTTCGCGATGGCGACATCCATCGACCGGTCGATACGCGCGGTTGCCCCGGCAATCAGCCCGCCATCATTGCGATGCGACCTGCGCCATTCGATCATGCCTGATGCAAAGATCTTTTCCGAGCTGCCATCCGGCTGGGTTCCGATCTGCTCGAACAACTCATCCAACGGGTTGCCCGACCAGAAGCTTTCATCAAAAACCTGCGCCTCGCGTCGGGCCGCGCGATAGTTGATCAGCTTCTGAATGATGATCCCCCAGGACCATATGGATGCGCCGGTAAGTACCAGCATCACCAGTTTGACGATAAAGGTCGCGCGGGCAAACAGCCCCCACATGGAGAAGTCGATCTCCTGCGCCAGCGCCAGCGTTTCAGCTTCCATGAACCTGCTCTTTGTTTTGCCTGATGGCCGTTCGTTTGGCCTTGTTTTGCCAAACGCTATCTCAGTTGGTCATGAAAAGCCAACAGAACCACCCACGGTCCGCAAATTGTTACATCAATGCGCGAATCTCTGCCGGCAAACGGATCGGCTTGCCTGCTTTATTGATGCAAACGGCCGTGACTGTTGCACGAAATATTTCGGTCTCACCGCGTCGGACAAGCTGTGCCATGGTCAGACGCACGCCCGAGATTTCGGTAACTTCGGTTTCGACAATCAATTCATCATCGAACCTTGCAGGCGCCAGATACTCGGCCTCGAGCCGCCGCACGACCCAAACAATGCCTTCTTCTCGCATGGCGTTTTGGTCATTGCCCAGATTACGCACCCAGTCCGAGCGCGCGCGCTCGATATAGCGCAGGTAGTTCGCATGATAGACAACCCCACCCATGTCGGTGTCTTCATAATACACGCGGATGGGGTAGGTGTGTTTCATTGCAACGTCTCCAGACGGGCAAACAGCCTTAACGCGTGCGAGGCATCCTGTGCCGCCCGTGGCAAAACCGGATCATAGGCCGCCCGGATCAAGGACGCGATGTCGGGACGCAGGATCGTGGCCTCACCTGCGATTGCCAGTGGAGATTGATTGCGAAATGCAGTGTCCGACCAGAGCAAGATTGTCTGCACGACCTGATTGAGCGCAAGGGTTTCAGCCGGAACCTTCGACAATTCTTTGTCCATGCGCAGAAACACAAACGCCGCGCGGATCGCGCCATCTTCTTCGAACCGGAAAATGCGGTACTGGTTTGCATCTGCCGCGACCAGCCGCGCAACCAAAGGTTCCAGATCCGGGACCAGACGATCAAGGTCCGGTACTTCCAGCAGCTCCTGCCAGTCGCGGAAAAAGAAAACCATGCAATTCGCGCCAAGTTCAGGGTCCGTCTCGGCCATTTGGTGACCGGCCAGCGTGACAACAGCTTCAAAAGCCCCCTTTACGGTGGCTAGCGTCTCGTCTTCAACGCCGAAAACGATCGGAACAACAGGCCGTCCCCAGCGCGCAAACAAAAACTCGCCGCTTTCGCGTGTGAACAGCGCCTCAATTTCTTCCGGTGTCACCGCCAGCCCTTCATCTTTTTAAAAATACTCTCGCCGAAAGGCATAAAATCTAAGTGCGCGGGCTTCAACCGAACAGATCGCTTTGCCGCTTGGGCACGGCCATCCCAAGATGCGTCCACGCCTTCTGCGCCAACATCCGCCCGCGCGGAGTACGCTGGATTAGCCCCTGTTGCAGCAAATAGGGCTCGATCACCTCCTCAAGCGAGTCGCGGCTTTCGGACAGCGCGGCAGACAGGGTTTCAATCCCAACCGGGCCGCCTGCATAGTTTTCGGCAATCAGCTTCAGATACCGCCGGTCCGCACCATCAAGACCCAGATTATCAACGCCCAGACGGGTCAAGGCACCATCGGCCAGGTCACGTGTGATCCGCCCGTCCCCTTCGACAATCGCGAAATCCACAACGCGTCTCAGCAATCGCCCGGCGATACGCGGGGTTCCACGCGACCGGCGCGCGATTTCGCGCGCACCATCGTTATCCGCGGGCGCGCCCAGTTTCCGCGCGTTCCGGGTGACGATTTCGTGCAACTCATCCACCGTGTAGAACTGAAGCCGGGTCGGGATACCAAACCGGTCACGCAAGGGCGTTGTCAGCAGGCCCATCCGCGTGGTGGCCCCCACCAGTGTGAATGGCTGCAATTCGATCCGAACGGTGCGCGCAGCAGGACCTTCGCCGATAACAAGATCCAGCTCGAAATCTTCCATGGCCGGGTACAGCACTTCCTCCACAACCGGGTTGAGCCTGTGAATCTCGTCGATGAACAGCACGTCACGCGATTCAAGATTGGTCAGGATCGCTGCCAGATCCCCCGCCTTGGCCAGAACCGGGCCTGAGGTCATGCGGAAGTTCACTCCCAATTCACGCGCCATGATCTGCGCGAGGGTCGTTTTGCCCAACCCCGGAGGTCCGTGAAACAAGGTGTGGTCCATCGCCTCGCCGCGTTGCCGGGCTGACTGGATAAAGATGCGCAAGTTGGCGCGCGCCTCAGCCTGACCAATGAATTCATCAAGCCCCTGAGGACGCAAGGCGCGGTCATTGTCTTCCGGCAGGGGCTCCGGGCGCAGGGTGGGATCAGCGTCAACCATTCACTTACCCTTTCGGAGCCAGCAGCCTGAGGGCCGCGCGGATCAGATCAGCCTCGTCCGCATCCGGCTGGCTTGCAGCCGCTTCAGCCACAGCGCCCGCCGCGTCGGACGGCCCATATCCAAGATTGGCCAGCGCCGACAACGCCCCGGCAGACGCGGCCGCAGCACCTGATGGCGGTTTCGATACACGTCTAGGTGCGGGCGTAGAATCATTCGGCTCAACAACCTCAAGTTCCGGGCCGTCCAGCGCCTGAGTAATCGTGCCACCCATGGCCATCACACCCGGCGCCTTGTCCTTGAGGTCCAACACGATCCGCTGGGCTGTTTTTGGCCCGACCCCCTTGGCCGCCTTTACCGCACCCCAGTCCCCCAGGGCAATTGCGCGGCTGACACCGTCGGGTCCCAATGCACTCAGGATCGCCAGCGACACCTTCGCGCCGACCCCCTGGACCGAGCACAGCAGGCGATGCCACTCTTTCTCGACAAGCGACAGAAACCCGTAAAGCTGCATCAGGTCTTCGCGGACAACCATGTCAGTGTAGATCGAGACCGCCTCGCCCACCCCCGGCAATGCCGCCAAGGTCCGGTCGGAACAATAGACAAGATAGCCGACGCCCCGGACATCGATCAGCACATGATCTGCCGAACGATAATCCAGCCGCCCTGTCAGTTTTCCGATCATTCCCGCACCTCTTTCACACGCGCCTGTTGCGTCTTTCCGTAATAGGCGTGGCAGATTGCAATCGCCAGTGCATCCGCCGCGTCGGCCCCTTTCGGCAAACAGCCCGGCAATTGCAGTTTGACCATGTGCATAACCTGCTCTTTCTCGGCATGACCCACGCCCACCACGGTCTTTTTGACCCGATTGGGTGCATATTCCCCCACCGGCAGACCGGCCTGTGCCAGCGTCAGCAACGCCACGCCACGCGCCTGCCCAAGCTTGAGGGTTCCGGCCCCGTCCTTGTTCACGAATGTCTGTTCGATAGCAGCCTGATCGGGCCTGTGATCCGCAATCACTTCGACAATCTGATTGTGCAGCGACAGCAACCGCTCGCCCAGATCGTCGCCATCCGATTTGCATAATCCATTGGCCACATGGCTCAGGCGGCTGCCATTTGATTCGATGACGCCCCATCCCAGGGTTCTAAGCCCCGGATCGATGCCCAGAATTCGCATGTTTTGCCTCGGCCTGCTCGGGTTGTGTGATCTTTTTTCAACGCCTAGCACGAAGCGTGAACATTTTCCAAGCGAATTGACCCCAGGGCTGAAAACGACACGCGTGTTTCAGGCGCGACTTCGGGCGCGTTTTGCGACCCAGTGAAGTCTGAATTCGACACTTTCTCAAAGGCTTTTTCACCAATTGTTTAAGGGGATTACAACTTCGTGAAGCCTTGCAGAAAACGCATAGGACACATGCAAAAACTGAACTTGTGCGAACGAAATGGCGGCACTAGATGCCCCGCAGATCGCAGAAATGCAATGTGAACACTAACCAGAAGGAAACAGGATATGGCTGCACTGGACACAACCCGCGTCGCTACCACTGGCTCGTTCGGCCTTGTTGGCCGTATCGGCGCATTTTTCGTATCGGCCGTTAACGCCGCAGTTGAATGGAATGACGCCCGCGTAACCCGCAACGCGCTGACCGGTCTGACCGACCGCGAACTGGATGATATCGGCCTGTGCCGTGGTGACATCGACATCATTGCCGAAGGTCGCCGCTAAGAACCGACCCCAACACTTATATGCCCCTTCCTCCTCCCTTGAGGGGCACACAAAAACACCGCGCACCTTAAGGGTACGCGGTGTTTTTTAATCCGAGGGAGCGGATTAGTAGAAAACTTTGTTCAGCTGAGTGGCGAGGGCTTGCGACACAGGATCGATTTGCATCACCCAGGCACCGGCTTTTTCGACTGGTGTGCCTTCGTTCAGGCTGTCGATCCGATATTGATAGCCGGTGGGACTAAGGTGGGACAAAAGAAATGCTTTGAAAGCGAAAAAACCCACAAGCGTAAGCAACAGCACCTTTGCTGGCACCGCCGAGCTCACCCGCTGCGGCCTCATCACAACCAGGCCATCCTTGCGCATCGTCGCACGATAGCCACGGCTCATCTTTTGGTGTTTCTTGTTCAGGCGATTTACGCGCTGATTGAACTCCAGTTGTTTACCCGTCATGGCAGCCTCCAAAAACCGCCCCCCTCGACTTCATTCAGAAAACGGTAAAAAGAGATTGCGACAAAAACGTGGCAAAAACCTATAAAACTCCTGCAAATGGCCTAATTCGCGCCCTGTTTGGTTAAAATTAGGGTCGTCCACTCACCAATCTCGGCCCTATAGGTCTGATCGAACCCGTTTTGTGAATAAACGGAAACCAAGTCATCGGCCTGTTCGTTAAGGATTCCCGACAGGATCGCATGCCCACCTGGGCGGAGATTCGCTGCCATTTCGGGTGACAAGGCCACCAGAGGCCCTTTGAGAATATTGGCAAAGATTAGATCGTATGGCGCGGGCGCCTTGAGGTCGGGATGATCGAAACCTGCGGCTTCAACACACCGAACCGCGCCGGACATACCGTTTGCCTTCAGGTTGGCTTCGGCCACTTCAACGGCCACTTCGTCGATATCGCTGGCAATGAAATCACCATCCCATACCCGGGCTGCCGCCATGGCCAGTACGGCCGTGCCGCAACCGATATCCGCTACTTTCGAGGCACTGAACCCTTCATCCAACAACCGGTCCAGAGCTTTCAGACATCCCAGCGTGGTACCGTGATGCCCGGTGCCAAAGGCCATTGCCGCCTCGATCAGCAGTGGAATGCGACCGTCGGGCAGATTGTCGGCATCGTGGCTGCCATAGACAAAAAAGCGGCCCGCCTCAACCGGGGCAAGCTCGCGCCGCACATGGGCCACCCAATCGGTTTCAGGCAATTCCGACACAACAAAAGGTTTGGCTTCAAAGGCAACTGCCAGAACGGCCAGTGCGGCCTCGTCAGGGGCTTCGGTGAAATATCCACCCACTTCCCACAGGCCCGAGCCATCTTCGACCTCGAACACACCGACGCCGGTTGGTTCGGGCTCCAGCCGCTCCATCGCTTCGCCCAGACCTTCGGCGGCTTTCTTACCTGTCAGCGTGGTCAGCGCAGCGAATGTGGGCATGGGGAACTCCTGTTTCAGTTGGCACTGCGCGTAGGACGGTGCGCCGCCAACGTCAAGCTTGCGACCTATTCCGCCGGGGCTGGCGCGTATTTGCTCAGGACGGTCTCATTGCCCGGTTCCGGGTGGCGTGGAACCAGCAGGGACAGCAGCAGAGAAACGACCGCCATCGCCGCCGCTAGGCCAAATACGGCGCCTGGCGACATGACCCAGAGCAAACCCAGCAACGCGGGCAGGAAAACAGCAGCGATATGGTTGATCGTGAACGCGACTGCGGCAGTTGGCGCAATATCCGCCGGATCGGCGATTTTCTGGAAATAGGTTTTCAGCGCCAGCGCCAGCGCAAACAGCACATGGTCGATGACATAGAGCGTCGCCGCCAACAGCACGCCCCAGCCAAACCAGTAGATGCCACCATAGGCTGCGAACACGATCGCCAGACCGGTGTATTCAAAGATCAACGTGCGCCGTTCGCCAAACTTGGCCACCGCTTTACCCAGCAACGGAGCAACCATCATGTTGATCATCAGGTTGATCAGATACAGGCTGGTCAGCTCATGCACTTCAAAGCCGAACTTCTCGACCATCATGAACCCGGCAAAGACGACAAAGATCTGTCGCCGCGCACCGGCCATGAATTGCAGCGCGTAATATAGCCAGTATCGACGGCGCAGGATCAGTTTCTTGGTTTGCGGTGTGGGGGCATCGAATTGCGGGAAGGCGAACAGGCAAAACAGGGCTAGCAAAGCTGTTGCACCGCCAGCAGCCATGAAGACAAAGTTATAGGACAGATCGAACCGCTCCCAGGTCAGAACGATCAGCCCGTAAACCACCATCGTTGCAGCCGAGCCCATTGCGACCAGCCATCCCAATATCTGCGGCGCGCGATCCTTGGGAAGCCATTGCAACTGAAGCGACTGGTTTACAGTCTCATAGTAATGAAACCCGATTGAACTGAACAAGGTCACGAACAGCAATCCGCCAAGGCTTGGGAACCAGGCCGTAAAAGCCGTTGCGACCCCAAGCATCATCAGCGAGATCATGGCCAGCACCTGCTCGCGAATGAAAATGATGACGGCAATCACGCCGACCGCCAGAAAGCCCGGAATCTCGCGCACCGTGTGTAGCAGGCCGATATCGGCCCCGTCGAAATTCGCTGCCTCAATGACGAAGTTGTTCAACAGCGCGCTCCACGCATTAAACGCGATGGGCATGGTCAAGGCCATCACGAACAGAAGCGTGACAGGACGACGCCAGAACGGAAGGCTCTGCGCCTCGGCAAGGGGCATAGGTTTCAGCATGAGAATCCTCTACGCCCATTTCCCAACTTTGGCGAGGGGGAAGCGACCGGCGCACAATGGCCCTGCGTTAATGCAGACGTCACCGTCAGTAAAAGCTTTGTGGATCGATATCGACGGTCAGGCGGATATCGCCTTTCAGGCGTAACGGGGCAATCCAACGGGCGATAGCATCCTGGATTGGCGCGCCCTTGGGTGCCTTGACCAACAGGCGGACACGGTGACGTCCGCGAATACGGGCAATCGGCGCCGGGGCGGGGCCAAACACCTGTGCACCGATCTGGCGCAATGGACCGTCGTTGCGCGCCATGGCATTGCCGATGTCAAAGACCGGGCCGACCTCTGGCCCTGACAGAACAATCCCTGCCATACGTCCATAGGGTGGCACACCGGCCGCTTGCCGACCGGCGGCCTCGGCCTTCCAAAAGCCCTCTTCGTCCCCCGACAGAATCGCCCGGATCACCGGATGTTCCGGCTGAAAAGTCTGTAACAGCGCCTGCCCCGGTTTTTCAGCCCGACCGGCACGCCCCGCAACCTGCCGCATCAACTGAAATGTTCGCTCGGCAGCCCTCAGGTCTGCGCCATGCAGACTTAGATCCGCGTCGATCACCCCCACCAATGTCAGCTTGGGAAAGTTGTGCCCCTTGGCCACCAGCTGCGTTCCGACAACGATATCGGCATCCCCGGCCGCAATCTCTTCGATCTTGGCCTTTAGTGC
This sequence comes from Ruegeria sp. YKSF131, assembly GCF_059612645.1. NCBI lineage: Bacteria > Pseudomonadati > Pseudomonadota > Alphaproteobacteria > Rhodobacterales > Roseobacteraceae > Ruegeria > Ruegeria sp. YKSF131. Next base: position 34,647 of record NZ_JBXWQZ010000008.1, read on the forward strand.
GCGGGCTGAGCCGAAAAGATCAGAACTTAGCATGGCAATTTTGGCCTCGGGGAAGGTCACCTCGGCCTCTTCGGCCAAACGCTCAATGCCCGGCCCCACCGGAGCCAGCTTGCCCTCGACCCCGCAGGAAGGACAGATCTCGGGCATCGGCTTGGTCTCGCCGCATTGGTGGCACATCAGGCGCTTCAGGAATCTGTGTTCGACCATGCGCGCGTCGCAATGGTCACAAGCGATCTGTTCCCCGCAGGCGCGGCACAGGGTTACAGGAGCATATCCCCGACGATTGATGAACAAAAGCGACTGCTCGCCTTTCTCGATCCGCTGCTGCACCGCTTGCCGCAAAGTCGGAGATATCCACGTTCCGGCCTGCATCTGTTCGGCCCGCATGTCGATGGGCTTCATCTCGGGCAACACTGCCGCCCCGAAACGCGAAGTCAGGTCGATCCGATCATATTTACCTGTCTCAGCATTTGCCCAGCTTTCCAGCGATGGGGTTGCGCTGGCCAGAATCACCCGCGCGCCGCAGATGGCCGACCGCAAGACCGCCATGTCACGCGCGCTGTAATGCACCCCGTCTTCCTGCTTGTACGAGGTGTCGTGTTCCTCATCCACCACGACCAGCCCCAGATCGCGAAATGGCAGAAACAGGGCTGACCGCGCGCCAACAACCAGTTGAGCTTCCCCCTGCCCGACCATCCGCCAGACCCGCCTGCGTTCAGTCATGGTCGCGCCCGAATGCCACTCGGCAGGGCGCGCGCCAAACCGCGCTTCAACCCGTGTCAGGAATTCTGCGGTCAGCGCAATTTCAGGCAAAAGGACAAGCGCCTGCCGCCCCATGCGCAGCGCTTCGGCCACGGCCTCCAGATAGACTTCGGTCTTGCCGGAACCCGTCACGCCTTTCAGCAGCGTCGTGCCGTAATTCCCCGCCCGTTGCCCGGCGCGAAGCTGCGCAACCGCACTTGCCTGATCTTCGGTCAGGTCCTTTCCCGGTAAATCGGGATCAAGATGCGGATACGGCAGGTCGCGCGGGCTGTCTTCTTCACGAACCGCGCCTTGCTTGACCAAGCCTTTGACAACGGACGAAGTTACCCCTGCCTGTTCCGCCAGTTCCTTTAACGTGAATGCCAACCCGCCATAGTCGCGCAACACGTCAAGTACACGGGTTCTGGCGTCGGTCATCCGGTCTGGCAGGGTGGCTCCCAAACGATAGATCTTGCGCATGGACGGCGGGTCGCCCAGCCCCGGCGCGCGGGTCGCCAGCCGCAGCATCGCGGGCATCGGTGTCAGAGTATAGTCGGCAACCTTGCCGAGGAATGCCCGCATTTCCTCGCGCATCGGTGCAACTTCCAGCACACGGATCACCGATCGCGCCTTGTTCAGATCGAAACCGCCCTGCCCCGGCCCCCAGACCACGCCCAACACCTTGCGCGGACCAAGTGGCACCTCGACAAACGCACCCAGAAAGCACCCTCCTTCGGGCGCTTTGTAATCCAACGTCCGGTCAAGCGGTTGCGTTGTCAGCACCGCAATCAGCTCTCCCTCGTCGAAAAATCCGTTAGCGCTCACAGCATATCCTTTGCAGGGGGTTCCAGCATGGCTCTCTTTGAGGTAAAGCCATCCGCGACCAAGGCCAACCCATCAAAGGACTGCCCTCATGAAATTCTTCGTAGACACTGCAGAGATTGACGCCATCGCTGAACTGAACGATCTGGGCATGGTGGACGGCGTGACCACCAACCCCTCGCTGATCCTGAAATCGGGCCGCGACATTCTGGAAGTGACCAAAGAGATCTGCGATCTGGTCGACGGTCCCGTTTCCGCCGAGGTTGTCGCGACCGAAGCTGACGACATGATCGCCGAAGGCCGCAAGCTGGCCAAGATTGCCCCGAATATCGCAGTGAAGGTTCCGCTGACATGGGCCGGTCTGAAAACCTGCAAGACGCTCAGCGATGAAGGACAGATGGTCAACGTCACCCTGTGCTTTTCGACCAATCAGGCGATTCTGGCTGCAAAAGCGGGTGCGACCTTCATCTCGCCCTTCATCGGTCGTCTGGACGATATCAACCTGGATGGCATGGATCTGATCGCCGACATCCGTCAGGTCTATGACAATTACGGATTCGAAACCGAAATTCTGGCCGCTTCAATCCGCACCGTGAACCACGTTACTGAAAGTGCCCGCATTGGTGCCGACGTCATCACCGCGCCGCCAGCCGTGATCAAGAAACTGGCCGATCACCCGCTGACTGACAAAGGTCTGGAAACATTTCTGGCAGACTGGGCCAAAACCGGTCAGAAAATCCTCTGATCTGGTGTGCAACCGCGCGGCGCTATCAGGCGCCGTGCCCGGCCCAACGGCCCAAAGCCTGATCTGCGATCAGGCGTGGCAGGCGGGAGCCTATCCGCCACAGCATCCGGGGAAATCCACTCTTGCGTGCATTTTTCCCAAGGCAAATCCGGTTCGGCATGCTATAAGCCGCCCAACAAAAAAAGACCGGACAGGACATGAGCAGCAATCCCAAACTCGAGGATAATCTCCGCGCGGCAATTCTGGCCGAGCCCGACGTCGTTCTGGACGACAAGGACCTGATGCAAGCCCTTGTGGCCGCGAACGAACGCGCCCGGGGTGATAATGTGATCGATCTGCGCGGCATTGCCATGCAGCGGCTCGAGGCGCGGCTGGACCGGTTGGAAGATACCCACCGCTCGGTCATCGCTGCGGCCTATGAAAACCTTGCAGGCACCAATCAGGTACACCGCGCGATTTTGCGCTTGCTGGAACCCGTCGAATTCGAGGATTTCCTGCGTGCCCTTGGCGCCGATGTCGCAAATATCCTGCGGGTTGACCATATCACGCTGGTTCTGGAAACCACCGTGGTTCAGAACGATCCTGCCATCGACAGGCTTGGAGGCGTTCTGACGATCGCAGAGCCCGGCTTCATCAACCAATACCTGACCAATGGTCGCGGCGGCCCTGTCCGCGACGTGACCTTGCGCGAAACTCATCAGCCGAACCGACGTGTTTTCGGCGCGCTGGCGGATCAGTTGCGCTCGGAAGCCTGCCTCAAGCTGGACCTCGGTCCGGGTCGCCTGCCGGGCATGATCGTCATGGGGGCCCGTGATCCGCGGCATTTCACGCCGCAACTCGGCACCGATCTTCTCACCTTCTTTTCCGGCGTATTCGAACGCTCGATGCGCCACTGGCTGTCGTGAACCTGATCTCACCCGCTTGCCGCGACGCGCTCCAGCACTGGCTGGACACTCTGGGCGCGCTGGCGGGGCGGTCCCAGAACACCCAGACCGCCTATCGCGGCGATGTCACCGAGTTTTTGTCTTTCATGACCCTTCATCACGGGGAACGACAAGGGTTGAAGGCGCTGGAACGGATCACCGTCTCGGACATGCGCGCCTGGATGGCAGATCAGCGCAGCGGGGATATCGGCGCGCGATCCCTTGCGCGCAAACTGTCCGCCGTCAAAAGCTTCTATCGTTGGCTGGCCGAGCGAGAGGGATTTGAACCCACCGCCGTTCTGTCGACCCGCGCGCCCAAATTCACCAAGAAACTGCCCCGCCCTCTGGCCGAAGACGCCGCGCGCGCCATGATTGACACGGTCGAGCTGCAATCTGTGTCCGACTGGGTCGCGGCCCGTGATGTTGCGGTTGTCACGCTTCTCTATGGATGCGGCCTGCGGATATCCGAGGCCTTGTCTCTGACCGGTGCAGACGCGCCCTTGCCCGAGACATTGCGCATTGTCGGGAAGGGCGACAAGGAACGGATCGTTCCGGTTCTTCCAGCCGCCCGAGATGCGGTTGACCGGTATCTTCAGCTTTGCCCCCACCAGCAAGCGAAGGACGCAGCCCTGTTCCGGGGCGTCCGTGGCGGCCCTCTGAACCCGCGCGCAATTCAGGGCGTCATGGCTAAGGCACGGATGCAATTGGGGCTGCCATCAACCGCCACACCTCATGCCATGCGGCACAGCTTTGCCACCCATCTGCTTTCCGCCGGAGGAGATCTGCGGGCCATACAGGAACTGTTGGGGCACGCCTCATTGTCAACCACACAGACCTATACCGCAGTGGATACCGCTCGGCTGATGGAGGTCTACAACCGCGCGCACCCCAAGGCGTGACCGATACATCGAACAGAAACCTCGGGCTTTTGGTTTGCATCTCTGGCGTGCATCGGTCATGACCCTAACATGACACTCAGATTCAAAGCTCTTGCCGTACATCTCTTCACTGCCACAGGTGCTGTTTTCGCAATGCTGGCCATGCTGGCCGCCGTGGAAGAGAAATGGAGCCTAATGTACCTTTGGCTGGTTGTATCTTTCGTTGTTGATGGCATCGACGGTCCGCTGGCGCGGCACTATCACGTCAAAAAGAACGCGCCCGAGTTTGACGGCGTCTTGCTGGATCTGATCATCGATTATCTGACCTATGTGTTCATTCCAGCCTTTGCGCTGTTCAAATCCGGATTGATGGATGGGTGGACCGGCTGGTTCGCAATCATTGTCATCACCTTCGCCAGCGCGATGTATTTCGCGGACACTCGCATGAAAACCAAGGACAATTCCTTTTCCGGCTTTCCCGGATGCTGGAACATGTTCGTTGTCGTGATCTTCGCGCTTGAACCCAATTTCTGGATCATCCTGCTGCTGGTCACACTGCTGTCGCTTGCGATGTTTCTACCTTTGAAGTTCGTTCACCCCGTGCGCACCGAACGCTGGCGCAGTGTGACCTTGCCGGTCGCCCTTGCGTGGACGTTCTTTGCGGGCTGGGCCGCATGGGTCGATTTTCATCCCGAAAGCTGGGCACACTGGGGTCTGGTCATCGCCAGCCTGTACCTGACATTTGCGGGTATCGCACAACAGGTCATTCCGCAGCGCCGTACCTGACACGAGCGCTGCCGGACCGCGTTTAAAGAACGTCCTGAACCTCAAATTCAGTACCGTTATGGGTAAAGACGTCACCCGCTCGCAGACCGGCCATGGCCAGATAGATCGGGCTTTGCGTCGAAATCCCCATATATGTATCTCCACCCACCTCAAACCGGGTCGTCGAAACACAGACGACAAAGCTGCGGTTGTTGAACCTGATCACCGATCCCGGCCTGACTGTATCGGTCACACCAAAATCGGTATTCTCGATCACATCGATCTTGGCATGATGCGCATGGACAGGCGCGTCAAACGCAGCCGCCAGATCGGCATTTTCGCGCGATGCGGCTATGTCATCCTTGTCGTGGCCTTCCCGGTCGTCCAGTTGGGCATCCTTCAGAAACGCATCGTAATGGGCCTGCGCCGTTGCAAGCTCCTCCGCCTCAAGCGACATCAACCGGTCGATAATGGCCTTCTTCTGGACTGCGCGATCATTTTCAGTGCTCATTCAATGCGATCCTTCAAATTCAGCAACTGACATAAGTTGTGCTTCCCCGGACCGGATTGCAACCGAATTTCGAGGCTTAGATCAAAAGACCCGCCGCCCGTTCATGCCGCAGCAGTGCAACCTTTGTCTCGATTCCGCCGCACCCGGAAAACCCGCCCAGCCCATTGGCGGCCAGCACTCGGTGGCAGGGAATAATAACGGGGATCGGGTTTGCCCCGCAGGCCTGACCGACCGGTTGCGCCGGTTGCCCCAACGCCTTGGCGATATCCCCGTAGGTGCGCGTTTCCCCAAGGGGAATGGCATATATGAGATCACAGACCTGCCTTTGAAACTGCGATCCATAAATACGGTAGGGCAGATCGAAGCGGTCAAGCCGACCAGCGTCATAGGCCATCAACTGCGCCGCCGCCTCGCGCAGCAGAGCTGTTGGTTCGCCCTCGTCCTCGCCGTCCCAGACCAGCCGCGTGAGGGCACCATCGGTTTCCTCGATCCCGAGTCTTCCGAACTGAGTTTCAACTGCAATCATCGCCATGGGATGACGGTTTCAGATCAATCCTCCAAGTTCAAGTGGCGAAGCCATGGGGGCTGCGCGACGCGCGGATTTTGTGAATTGCGGTAATCATGTTAGCCTACTTGCATTGTAAAAAAGAGTTTTGGAGCATGAGATGGGTCGTCATTTGATCCTGACGGTTCATGGAATTGGCGAACAAATACCCGGTGAGACCGTCGATCAGGTCGTCGGGGCCGCGACAACCTGGCTGGATGGCTATCCCGAACCGCCGATTGAGGTTCAGCGCGGGATGATCGAGCTGGCCGAGACAACCTTCGACGGCACCCCCCGAAGCGCGACATTGTTCCCGGTCAACCTGCGCAAGGTGACGAAACCGTCAGCACCGCAGGACGAGGCCATGTTTGCCGAAGTTTTCTGGGCAGATCGCTCACCCGCCCCGAAAGGTGTCATTAAGACAGCGTTGGACCTGATCTGGGTTGTTCTCGCACTGGGTTATCTGGCGATGGACAATGCCGAACAAACGCATAGCCGCGCGGATGTGGCCTCGGACCAAGCCAACGGCAGGAACACTTTGGCCGCGCGGCTGGTTCACCTTTTTACCTGGGTTTTCTTCGGTGCAGTCGCGACCCTGAATGCCTACCTTCTGATCGGAGCGCTCGCCGTGATGGTCGATCGCGTTCCCGGGATCTTCTTTCAAAGCACGATCCTGCTGTTCTGGCTCTTGTTCACGCTTTACGCCGGAGGGGCCGCATACGGACTAAGGCGCAGCTTTAAAGCCCCGACCTATCTGAGGCGCGTATTCTGGCGCGGCATTTTCGGGATGGGGTTCTTGCTGCTGATCTGCTTGATCATAGGTCCGCTTGGTCTGGAAATCCGGGCCTGCACACCCTTGCCGGGCAGCCCAGCCTGCCCTTCGGCGCTGGAGCAGTTTGTGGCTTTTCAGGTCTACCTGCTGGCGTTTTTCTGGGCTTCACTGATCTTCATGACAATCATTTTGTACGTGCTTTCTGCGACCAGGCTTGATGAAAAGGTTCAGGCAGACAATCTGAAAGAACACAGACGGCTGTATCCCAGCGTATGTGCTGGGATGTTGGTGTTCTGGATGTTCTTTATATCCGGGTTGTGGCTTATGCTGCGGGAAATGCTCGACACGGTTCCGGGGCTTTCGGATGGAAAACTGACCGGTCTGTTTGACAATTTCCTCAGTGACTCCATCGAAACGCTCAGCGTTGCCTTTGCGGCAATTGTCCTTCTTGTGTTTGTCGGTGTTGGCCTGTTTGCCGGTCGCAGAAGGCTGAAGGCAAACCTGCATGTCCGCGACGGGCTGATCAGCCGCGCCATCCTCAATCGTTTTGCACAATGGGTCTTTTTGTTCGGTGCAATCACGCTGGCCCTGGTCGCAATCCGAGAGATCGCGATGAGCCAGCACGTCGATCCCCTGTGCCAGATCGGAACGGACAATTGCAACGTGATTGGCCTGGTTTTGAACAAGCTGGCAAGCAAACAGGGCGAGATTGGCCTGATCGTCCTGGGTGCAACAGCATTGATGTACCGCTTTTCCGATTTTGTCGCGGCAGGGCTGGGCGTGGCAAGAGACATCGTCACCTATGCCATTCGCGACAAGTGCTTTCTGAAAGCGGACCTTAAAACCAGGCTGCGCAATTATCCGGATCGCAAGGCGATTGATGAACGGTTTTACCGTGCGCTGCATTACGTGGTGGATATCTTTGCCGCGGACCACATCACGGTGATCTCACATTCACAAGGCACCGTGATTGCTACACAGATGCTGGCTGATCCACGCGTGCAAAAGCTGAATGACGGGCGCACCCTGACGCTGATCACGATGGGCTGTCCTGTGACCCATATCTATCAGCGCTATTTTCCGGAGATGTTCACAGTTGTTCCCAAAAACCTGAACGCCGCATGGATCAACATCTTCCGGCAGGATGACTTTGTAGGGACCGAGATTGAAGGCGGGCTGATATCCGTAAATCGCAACATCCCGGTCGATCCTGGTGGGCACACTGGATATTTCACGGATTATCAGGTCTGGAAGGCCCTGAAGGACCCAGCCATTGGCTTTGACCTGTTTAATCCGACACCGCAGTCCGTGCAGACGTGAAACGAAAAACGCCCCCTCGGAAGATCGAGAGGGCGGTTTCCATCAGCTTAGCGCTTCATCGCAGCGTCGGCAAACTCCGGCGTGGGCGTGGCGGCCCACGTCAGGAAGGATTTTCCAACAGCGCTGACACTTCTCGCCTTCGGCCTTCTCGAACACGACGGCAACGCCTTCGATTTCGGGTACGCGGAACGCTTCGGCCGGGGCCGGGTCGCCGGTCACAGTCAGGCCTGACGTGATGCACAGATCGTCCACGTCAAAGGTCACCAGCAGATCAAGGGTTTCACTGTCCTCAACATGCACAATCGGAGCTGCTTCGAGGCTGGAGCCGATCACCTTGTCCTGACGCTGGATCTCAAGCGCGGCCGTCACTGCACGGCGTACACGGCGCACTTTGGCAACAGCCTCTTCCAGTTCGGCAAAACGCCAATCCGCAGGCGTTTCCGGGAAGTCGACCAAATGGACCGAGCTATCTTCGCCCGGAAAGCGCTCCAACCAGACCTCTTCCATGGTGAAAACCAGAACCGGTGCAAGCCACGTGGTCAGGCGATGGAACAGGATATCCAAGACCGTCCGCGCGGCACGACGGCGCGGCGTGTCGCCGTCACAATAAAGTGCATCCTTGCGAACGTCGAAGTAGAAGGACGACAGGTCAACCGTGGCAAAGGTAAAGACCGCGCTGAATACGCCCTGGAAATCGAAAGACGCATAGCCCTTGCGAACCTGCTCATCCAGATCGGCCAGCCGGCTGAGCACCCAGCGTTCCAGACGCGGCATGTCTTCAATCGCAACGCGGTCGGCCTCGGTGAAATCCGCCAGCGAGCCCAGCATAAACCGCATAGTGTTGCGCAGACGGCGATAGCTGTCGGCGGTGCCTTTCAGGATCTCTGGCCCGATCCGCTGGTCGGCCGTGTAGTCGGTCTGTGCCACCCAAAGGCGCAGGATATCGGCGCCGTACTGCTTGACGACCTCTTCCGGTACGATGGTGTTTCCCAGCGACTTGGACATCTTGTTGCCCTTGGCATCCAGCGTGAAACCATGGGTCACGACGTTGCGATAAGGCGCGCGGCCTTTGGTGCCGCAGGCCTGCAACATGGATGAATGGAACCAACCACGGTGCTGGTCGGTGCCTTCCATGTAGACGTCGGCGATACCGTCCTCGGTCCCATCTTCGCGGTCGCGCAGAACAAAGGCGTGGGTCGAGCCCGAGTCGAACCACACATCCAGCACGTCAAACACCTGATCGTAGTCATCGGGGTTGGCGATGCCGTCTAGGATTTTCTCTTTGAACCCGTCGGTGTACCAGATATCCGCGCCGTCTTTCTCGAACGCCGCCTTGATACGCGCGTTGAGGTCTGCGTTGCGCAGCAGGTAATCCGCATCGGTGGGCAAGGCACCTTTCTTGGTGAAGCAGGTCAGCGGTACGCCCCACGCGCGTTGGCGCGAGAGAACCCAGTCCGGGCGCGCTTCGATCATCGAATAGAGGCGGTTACGGCCGGTCTGCGGCGTCCACTTGACCAGTTCGTCGATTGAGCGCAGCGCACGTTCGCGGATGGTGTCCCCCATCTCACCCATGCCGTCATCCAGCTTGCGGTCAACGGATGCAAACCACTGCGGCGTGTTGCGATAGATGATCGGCGCTTTCGAGCGCCACGAATGCGGATAGCTGTGCTTGATCTTGCCACGCGCCAGCAACCCGCCGACCTCGGCCAGCTTGTCGATGACGGCTTTGTTCGCGTCACCCTCACCGCCCTTGCGCGACAGGATGAACTTGCCACCAAAGAACGGCAGATCGGCACGGAACGAACCATCATCCATCACATTGTAGGTGATGACCTGCTCCAACATGCCCAGATCGCGATAGAGTTCGAATTCCTCCATCCCGTGCGAGGGCGCGCAGTGAACGAAGCCTGTTCCTTCGGTGTCGGTTACAAAGTCGGCAGCGCGGAAGTCGCGGATATCGTCCCATTCGCCATTGCCACCTTCGGCACCGGCCAGCGGGTGGGTCAGTTGCAGACCTTCAAGCTCGTCAGTGGCGACATCACGTACGCGGGTCCACTGATCGTCGTTCAAACGGGCACGACCCAACACATCTGCGGCCAGATTGTCAGCCAGCAGGAACCTGTCACCCACATTAGCCCAGCATTCCTCAGGCGCGCCGGTGACTTCGTACAGACCGTAAGAGATGTCTTTGCCATACACGACTGCCTTGTTCGACGGCATGGTCCAAGGTGTCGTCGTCCAGATCACGACGAATGCATCATCCAGATTACCCGCGTTCACGACCTTGAACTTCACCCAGATGGTAAAGCTTTCCTTGTCATGATACTCGACCTCGGCTTCGGCCAGCGCTGTCTTCTCGATGGGCGACCACATCACGGGTTTCGAGCCCTGATACAGCGTGCCGTTCATCAGGAATTTCATGAATTCGTCAGCAATCACGGCCTCGGCATGGAAGTCCATGGTGATGTAGGGATCAGGCCAGTTGCCGGTGACGCCCAGACGTTTGAACTCTTCCCGCTGGATGTCGATCCAGCCTTCGGCGAACTTGCGGCATTCCTGACGGAAGTCGATGATGTTCACCTCGTCCTTGTTCTTGCCCTTCTTGCGGTACTGTTCTTCGATCTTCCATTCGATCGGCAGGCCGTGGCAGTCCCAACCGGGCACGTAACGCGCGTCGAAGCCCATCATCTGATGGGAGCGCACGATCATGTCCTTGATCGTCTTGTTCAGTGCGTGGCCGATATGCAGGTGGCCGTTCGCATAGGGGGGGCCGTCGTGCAGAGTAAAGGGTTTGCGGCCCGTTTTCTCGCGCAAGCGGTCATAGACACCGATGGTCTCCCACCGCTCCAACCATGCGGGTTCGCGTGCAGGCAGGCCCGCGCGCATGGGAAAATCGGTTTTTGGTAGGTTCAGCGTTTCTTTATAGTCAGGCGTTTGAATCGTGTCGGCGCACATTTTGAGCGTCCTTTGGATGATCAGGTCGTACTTGGATCGAAGCGGTCGGTGCGAGTTCTCAAACACCTTTGCCCGGCGTCTCAGAGGGTCAGAGCGCCGGGGATATAATTCGAATAATGATGGCCGTCCGGTCATACATGGCCGCGCTTATAAGACGCCTGCCTTCAATGGTCCAGAGGTTCCGGCCCATGCGGCGAATGGCGCAGCTTGGCCCAGCGATTCAGCCATGCCAGACCAGCGAGCCCAAGCCCCAGCGCCAGCAGTGAAAACACCCGGATCAGCCCACCCAGACCGGCAATATCGATCAGGAAGACCTTGGCCACCGCCAGCCCAATCACCACCAGCCCCGCCTTGCGCATCGCATCCGAACCACGTGTCAGAGATTGGTAGAACAGCACCGCCCCGACCAGCAGCAGAACAAGGGTATATGTATAAAGCTCGGGCTGCGTGACGCCGTTGCCTTCAAACATGCCTGCTGCTCCCTGCCAGACATGGCGGATGGTCAACCCAAACCACACGGCAATCAACGCGCCCGCAATGGCGTAGCTTGCCAGCCTGATCTGCTTTGGCATGTCCCTGATCCGCCAGGCCGAGAATCCAATGGTCAGTGCAGGCACCAGATAAGCAAGGACAAGGGTGTTCAGAAACGGTGGGCCAAGCACCGGGTCGGCGTTGGGGTTCAACAACGGGTTTTGTTCGGTCAACGCCAAGGTCAGACGGAACAAGCCATGACCGGCAAAGAACGCCGCCAACGCGTACCGGGCATAATTCAGCTTGCCGCCCAGCCCAAACCTCTGAACCTGAGCAAAGGCCAGCAGCAGCCAGATGACCGCCAGCAGGCCCAGACCCCAATGGCTGTTGTCGGCCCCGCCTTCACCGAAACCTTCAAGCCACCGCAGTAGCAACAGGGACAGCAGAATGCCGCCCGTCGCCCATGCCGCGCTTTCCAGCAGCAGTGCTGCAACCGGCCGCAGCAAGGGACGCAACAGCCACCAGCCAGCCACGAAACCCAATGTGGCCGTGCCATAAACCATCACCATTTCGGACACCGGGGCCGCGTTGGCCCAGTCCAGACCCGGGTCAAGCACCAAGCGCACGGTGACGGCGAAGACACCGGCCCAGATAAACCAACTCATCTGCGGCAAGGTGAATCTGCGATCCAACGCTGCTGCTGCGACGACGCTGGCCACCAGCGCAATCGTCAGCGCGGCCGAGCTGAGCACGATGACGCAGGCAAAGACCAGACAGGACAGCGCCGACAACGTGGCCAGAGCAGCCCGCATCCTGACCTCGCCGTCGGCGCGACCAAAACGCCCGGCCAGAAACACCATCAGAACTGCCAGGACAATCGCGTGTAGGGCCCAGACGTACGCACCGATAACCGTGGCTGGATGCCAGCCCAATTCCAAAGCGATGGCCAGCGCCGGTGCAAAAATCACAGCCCCCCCGGCCCAGATTGCGCGAAACTGGTTTGCCCGGAATGACCGCCACGCCATCAAAATTGACATGAGTGCGCCCAAAGCAACCAGCACGGTGGCCACCATCGGAAAGTCGGCCTCGGGCGTCTCGGCATAGGTGTCGGCGAAGCTGCGCAGAACCGCGCCGTATTCCAGCCCGTGAGAGGCAACAAAAACCACAAGGCCCGTCGCAGGTAGCACGGTCAGATCCTGAAGGGCTGGCGCATCCTTGGCCCACAAAAGCAGCGCCAGAAGCAGGGCGGACAGCAGGCAGACACCCAGCCAGAATTCAGCTGCTGAGTCTGCCCAATGCCAGGACAGGATTGCAGTGCTGGCCGCAATCGCTCCGGCTGCGAGCCGAGTTGGAAACTCGGGCCACGGGCGGGTTCCGGGGGTGCTGATCACCTGAGACATCATGCGCCCTGCATGATTCGGCCAAACGCGCCGCACCGGAATGGCCGTTGCCAGAAGCGCCAGCACTGTTGTCGCAACCAGATACCCCGGTTCCGTATTCGGTGCGCCACTTATCAAAAGCAGGTTTGCCGCATAAACGCCGACCAACGTCAGAACAGAAATCCATGCCCAGCGCCGCACCGTGTCGATACCCAGCCCCAAAACGGCAACCAAAAGAAAATAGGCATAGAGCCACGAAGGATCGTCAGATGCGCCCCCAACCAAAAAGGGTGCGGCAAAAGCTCCGATCAGTCCAACCGCAGCCAGCAGCGGGCCGTGGAACCACCCCAGAACAAGACCAACAAGCGCGATGACAACCATACCTGCCAAAGCTGTCTCGGCCCCGATCAGGCCATAGAGCTGCCGCGCAGACAAGATGGCCCCGAACAAGGTGACAAGACCGGCCCCGGAAAAGACCGATGGCAAATAGGCAGTGGCCACCGCTTCGTCATCCCCGAACCTGCGGCGCAGAACCTCGCCCCCGACAATCAAAGCCGAACCAAAACCAAGAGCGGCGAAAACGCGGGCCACCGGAGGTAACAATCCGTTCTCAACGCCATATTGCACGAGGAAAATACCGGCCAATGCCAGCGACAGGGCCGAGACAGCGTAAAACCAGTTCTCACGCAGCCACGCGCCCAGCGCGGCAAACCGGTCATGGCGAAATACAATTGCAGGCGTAGCGGCGTCGGTGTCTACATCTTCGGCGCTTTCGTCTTCCTGTCGCTTTGGCGCGGCCCACGGCCCTGGGCTTTGAACCTGTTCCTCTGCCACAGGTTGCGGTGACGGTGCATCTTGTTCCGGTTGCAGCGATGCCGGTGCATCACGCGACACCAACGCATTGATCTGCGCTTCCAGTTGTTCGACCCGGCGACGCAATCGGGAATGCCCGACCAGAAGGGCAATCAATGTCACCGGGATGGCCAGAACAACCAGGCCAATAAGAACAAGCAGCGTTTCCAACCGAGTCTCTCCGATCCGTAATTTCGGCCAAGCTATCTTGTGCTGTCGGTCAGCAACAGTCAGGAAAGCCGTGAGAAAGTCTAAAGCACAGAAATCGCCGGGCGGGCGATCATCAGCCAAAGGATGGTCAAAACCGCCAGAAACGCAGGAACCCCGCAGGCGAACCAGAACCGAAACAAGCGGTAATACTCCGATGGCAGTTGCGTTCCCTGCTCTGCCGCCGTTCGCGCGTAGTCCCGCAACCGGATTTGGACCCAAACCACCGGCAACCAGAACAGGCCCGTCAAACCATAAAGCACCAGAGACAACACAATCCATCCTTCACCCAAATGCCACCCGATCTGCCAGGCAAGCAGCGCTCCGGTCACCGGTTGCAGGATGACAGCGGTCGTGGTGAACAGAAGGTCACCCAGCACCACCGTACCCGCCGTATGGGCGATGACGCGCGGGTCGTTTGTCCGGTGCGCGATCAGCATGAAAAAGGCGATCCCTGCCCCGGTTCCCAGCAGCACACATGCACCGATGACGTGCAGCCATCGCAAAATCAGTTCAGGGTCCATCATCGGCTCTCAAACAAGGGCAGCGCCACAAGCGACAGGATCATCGCGGGCAGGATTTTCACCAGCGGCCCCAGCGGGTCCAACCACAAGTCCGGCATCGTGATCGAAGCGGCGATCAGGTAGAACACGGCCACGGTTAACTGCGCCACGCAGGCCCGCGCCGCCCATGGGCGCCACAGGATGGCCAGTCCCAGCGCTATGTCGATCAGGGACCAGAACACAACGCTGGTCACCGCCATGGCGGATGACCACCCTGCTTCGACCAGCATGCCAGAAGCCGTGGATAAACCCGCCAAACCAAACAGGCCCGACAGCAACCAGAACAGGCTGAGTGTTGCAACGATCAGCGGCATCAACAGCGTCATCCGAGCGGTCAACCGATGCTCGCGCGCGCAAGGCAGCTTGGCGTAGACATCAGGCAAGGCGGCAATCCCGCGCCCGGCCGCTGCACGATAGTGGCCGGGGTCGCCAACCACGCCATCCGCCATGACCGTCATCGCCGTGCTGCGCAGCGGAGACCGCCAACCCAACCGGGCCAGACAGTCCGCCATGGACGCAACGGCTTTTGTCAGGACAGGCGGCAGGACCAAATGAAAGCGCGCGGCAGGAAACCCGAGCCACTGCCGCGTGCAGCGCACCACGTCCGACAAACTATGCGGGATATCCTCGACCAGATCGTAATTACCCTGCGGTAGGCGACCGGCAACGGCGGCAATCACGACGTCACACAGGTCGGGCATCCCGATGCATTGAACGGGTGTATCGGGGTAAGCCAGCGGTTGAACAAAAGGCACGGCAGCCAGCATTCTCAGCAACGCCGTTCCCCCATAATCCGTTTGCCCGATAACTAGCCCCGGCTTCAGGATCCAAAGTGTTACGCCCGATGAACGTAAAGCGGCATCTCCGCGCGCCTTGCTGCGCAGGAAATGCGTGCTCGCGTCCGGCTCTGCCCCGATTGCCGAGATCTGAACAACGCTGATGCCACCTTTAGCGCAGGCCTCTGCAAGGGCTGTGATTGCTGAATGGTGCACCGCTTCAAGGTTGTCCTGCGCGTTATCCTGCAAAACCCCCGCGCAATTCACCACGACATCGACGTTGGCCAGCAGGTCCTGCCAGTCTTCCTTGTGCAACAGATCTCGCAAATCGCCCTGTTTCAGCGACACCCCCGGCAGGACCTTTGCCCCTTGCTCAGGATTGCGCCCCATGCCCTGAACCGTGGCACCTGCGGCTGACACTGCCCGCGTGACGGCGGCGCCGATGAAGCCATAAGCACCCAGAACCAAAACGTTCTTTCCAGAAAGCTCGTGATCTGCCATTAGCCTTTGCACCCGTTTTGCGCCACTCTACCTATCCGGGAAGCTTTGACCAGTCGCGACTACCGAGCTGCGACATTTATGGATGGAACAGAGACCCGACGAGATACGCGATCAGTGCCGCCGAACCACCGATCAACAGCGTTTCGATACCTGATCGCCACCAAGCCGCCAACGACCACCGGCTTTTGAATGCTCCAATCGCAAAGAAAACCCCCAACGTCATCCAGATCGACATCTCAAAAGCGTTCTCCACCGACGCTAAAAACGGCAGCAGCGGGATCATCCCGGCCACAAGGAACGCGAAAAACGTGGCCAACGCGGCTTTCATCGGATGCGGGTCTACACTGCCCAGCCCATATTCACCCTCGATCATCAGGTTGACCCAATGTTCGTGGCTCGACGTGATCGCGGCGGTGGCTTCGTTCAGAATTTCCCCTGACAACCCTTTTTGTGACAGAATTTCACGGACCTCCTCGCGCTCGCCGTCGGGGTAGAGTGCGATGTGGCGTTCCTCGATCGCCCGAATGCGCCGTATGTTGTCAAGTTCGGCCTTCGTGCCCGAATAGTTACCTGCGGCCATGGAAAACCCGTCCGCCAGAACGTTTGCCAGACCAAGCGCCACGATGACAAACGGGGAAAGACCCGCCCCCGCGACACCGGCGACAATGGCAAACGTAGTGACGGAACCGTCAATGCCGCCATACACAACGTCGCGCAACACGCCACGCCCGGGCGGAGCATTGATCCGGTCGGCGATTTCCTGCGGACTGTGACCGTGATCCGTCATGGCTAGCTCCTTTTTCACAGGCAGAGTGCCGAAGGGAGTGTTCTGACGCTTTGCTCTGGATCAACCCTTGGAGAATAGACCCTGCAAGGCTCGCTTGATGATGCCCCGCGTGGAGGGTTTGTGGCGTTTTGAGAATGGTAACGGGCGGCAGACTTCCATCGCGGCCACGCCCACTCGGGCGCTGAGCGCACCGTTGACCAGACCTTCTCCGAACCGTCGGGACAATTTGCTGAGAACGGATCCGCCAAGAACAGGTTCCAGCAGATCGTCACCAACGGCCACCGCCCCAGTTGCGACCAGATGCACAAAGACGGCACGCGTCAGACGCCAGCTTCCCAACGTGCCAGCCCGCCCCCCGTAGATTTCCGCAATGCGACGGATCATCCGCAGGGACGCAGCCAGTGCCGTTACAACATCCGCCAGTGCCAGAGGGACCAGAGCGGTCACGGTGGCAACCTGCCGTGCCGCGGCCTCAACCTCACGGCTGGCGGCGGCGTCGAGCGGGGCCAACAGCTCATCCTCGGCAAGGACTATAAGCGCCTCGGCATCGAACTGTTCTCCCATACGCTCGGACAATCGCTCACGACCCCAGCGGGTATCCCCGCGCCCTTTGTAGAATGCTATGATGCGATGTGTGACGGCACGCGCCTGAGCCAGGTCTTCATCAGCCAATGCAATATCCGCTGCACGGCGCATCCCATCAACACGGGACAACCGCCCCAAAGCCGCGAGCTCGCGCAGCGCGATGATCACCGCCACCAGAACCAATGCAGCCAACAGTCCGGCAACGATCCAACCCAATACGGGCGTCCGCTCCACCAGAGAGGTTGCAAAATCCCAGGCAGCCACCGATATGGCCGCCCCGACCACCGAAAGCGCAAGCCCCCAGAACCAGCGCGCAAGGGCCGAGGGTTTGCGGGCCGCCAGTCGGGCCGCGCTTTGCATCGCCTGCCCTTCAGGCGGCACAATATCCGGCACCGGTTTTGCCTGCGCGACATCAGCAGCGGGTTCATCATCGTCAAGATCGATCAGAACCGGACCTTTAGCCATTTGTCGCATCCCTGCTGTGCCAGACAAACCTTATGTCCGGCAGGTTTTCATCGTTTTCTGCCCCATCGCTGCGCGCCACCTCGGCAAAGCCGTTTCGCTCATAGAACCGACAGGCACGGGAATTATCCTGAAACGCGTATAAGCCCAGCCGCCGCTGGCTTGATTTCGCGTGACCCAGCAATTGCTGACCAATCCCCTGCCCCCGAGCTTGCGCATCCAGATAAAGTGAATGGATTTCACCACCATTCAGCGCCAGAAACCCGACCACACCTGTCTCTGCCTCGGCCACAGTGACCCAATCCTGATCAATCATCCGGCCGCAAAAGGCGATGGTTTCAGCACAGCTGTGCAGTTTGGGCATCCAGTCGTTTTCCAAGGCGAAGCCGTGCAGGATCGTACCGATTGTACCGGCATCTGTGGTGCGTGCGGGGCGCAGTGTCGCGATCACAATCTGTCTCCGATCAGAAACTGCGCCGCACGATCCAGTCGGATATGCGGAGGGCCGTCACCGGGTTTCAGGGTTAGTTTTGCCGGGGCAAAGGCCATGAACCCATAGTCTTCGTTCAACCAGCTCTCCGCTCCATTTCGCGCCGGACCCAACAGATGCGCCGGATCCTCGGGCAAGTCTCCGGGATAGAAAGCGGCCTGTTTGCCGCTGTCCAACAAAGTACCACGCACGCATGGCAGATCGGTTCCGTCGTGGCTGCGAATCTCTTCGGTCGTTGCACGCAGCGATGCCAGAGACAGGGCTGCGGTCCGGGCCCCGGCGAAATTCGCACGATCGCGCGCCTCGCGCGTCAAAGCCTCGATAATCGCGGTCAGGCGGGGATGTTGCGTGTGGTGCAGGTGGTCCGCTTTTGTCGCTGCAAACAGGATGCGTTCGACCTTTTTGCCCAGCAAAAGCTGGCTCAGCCATGCGTTCCGGCCCGGACGAAAAGCCGACAGGATATCGGCCATCGCGCGGCGCATATCTTCAACGGCCTGAGGACCCTTGTGAATTGCGCCCAGCGCGTCAACCAGAACCACCTGCCGATCAATCCGCGAGAAGTGATCCCGAAAAAACGGTTTCACGACCTGAGATTTATAAGCTTCAAACCGCCGTTCCATCTCGCGCTGAAGGGTCCTGCGCCGCGACGAGCCAGTGATTGCCAGCGGTGCAAAGGTCAGCACCGGAGATCCCGCCAGATCGCCCGGCAGAAGGAAACGTCCCGGCGTACAGTCGTAAAACCCGGCATCGCGCGCTGCGTTGAGATAGGCGGTGAACGACGCGGCCAGAGCTTGTGCGGCAGGTTCGTCGTGCCCTACCGACGGGTCTGTATTTTGGACCAGCGCCAGATACGCGGCAGCCTCCGCACGGGTCTCGATCCGTGCCAGAGTTTCCTGAGACCAGTCTGCGTAAGATTTGTCCAGCAAGGCCAGATCCAGCAGCCATTCGCCGGGGTAATCGACGATATCCAAATGGACCGTGCGCGGCCCTTGCAACCCGGCAAGCAGCCCGGCGGGACGGGCCTTGAAGGACAAACGCAATTCAGACACCGCACGCGTGCTGTCTGGCCAGTGCGGTGTCGGTCCCGTCAGGGCAGACAGGTGCGATTCATAATCGAACCGGGGCACAGTGTCATCCGGCTGGGGTTGCAGAAAGGCGGCATTGATCCGCCCCTCCTGCTGCGCAACAAGCCCGGTCATACGGCCCCGATCCAACAGATTGGCAACCAACGAAGTGATGAATACTGTTTTGCCGGATCGTGCCAGCCCGGTGACACCCAAACGGATGACCGGCTCGAAAAATGTCTCGGACACGCTGTCGCCGATACTTTCGACGCCACGCGCAAGACTGTCTGCCAGTGAAGAGATGACCAATCCGCCGCCCCGCAATTTTCCTTTTACCCAAGATAGGTAGCGGTCGCGGCACATACCAGCGCTTTCGCCCCCTTGCCCGATCCTGCGCTGCGCTGTACCAGCGGCACATGCCCAGATATGCGTTGAAAGTTGAATACCAGGGGGAGCCGTTTGCCGGATGGCAGCGGCAAAAGGATCAACCATCCGTGCAAGGTGCCATCGAACAGGCGCTTTCCCGAATTCAGCCGGGCGGCCACACAATTGCCGCAGCAGGGCGCACAGACGCCGGTGTTCACGCTCTGGGGCAGGTTGCCCATTGCGACATGGCAATGGAATGGGACCCGTTTCGCCTGTCTGAGGCGCTGAACTATCATCTCAAGCCTCTTCCAGTGGCTATCGTTAAGGCCGCCCCAGTGGCCGAGGATTGGCACGCGCGGTTTTCAGCGGTTGAACGGCAATATCTGTTCCGCATCCTGATGCGCCGTGCGCCTGCAACCCACGACCGGGGACAGGTCTGGCAGATTAGCCACCAGTTGGATGTTGACGCCATGCAGGAAGGGGCAAACATGCTGCTGGGCCGGCATGATTTCACCACCTTTCGGTCCTCCATCTGTCAGGCGGCCAGCCCGGTCAAAACCCTTGATGAACTGCGCGTTGAACGGGTCGAGGGCTTTTCCGGCCCCGAGGTTCATTTCCACGTGCGCGCCCGGTCGTTCCTGCACAATCAGGTGCGCAGTTTCGTTGGCACTCTGGAACGTGTCGGGGCGGGAGCGTGGACCCCGGACAACGTGCGTGAGGCTTTGGAAGCCACCGACCGCGCTGCCTGCGGGCCGGTATGTCCGCCGCAGGGGCTTTATCTGGCGCGGGTCGGATACCCGGAACCGGTTTTCGACTGATCTAAACCGCGCGCAGAAGCAACCCGCCTGCAATCACCGCAATTGTAAGTCCTGCCACCAGTTCGATGCTGGGTGCCAAAATCGACGCAAAGCGCGTGGCCGAAGCCGAAGCCAGCAGCCCGCCGCGCAGACCAAAAGACGTCCACCCGACCAGCGTAGTCACAGTCGCCGTGCCAAGCGCCATGGCAAAAGCACCCGCGATCCCCACCATGGCGATGCCCATTTGCCACGTCAGGATCAGTACAAA
>NZ_JBXWQZ010000009.1:0-44581 GCF_059612645.1 Ruegeria sp. YKSF131
GTCTCCGTCATCATGATGGTGCTGATGGGTGTGATCGTTAGGGACATGCTTTTTTCGTTGTCGTGCGAAATTGCGCACAGACCGTACAACCAACCAAAGCCCAATCAACGCAATGGCTCCGTAGCTGATCGGAGCCATCACCTGTTCGGTCGTCCCAACAAGGCTTTCGCGGGACATCTGAAAGACCAGCACCCCCGCGTAGACCAGCACAACCGCCATCACCGCCTGTCCAAAACTGGACAATACGCTAATCGCCGACAACCGCCAGAAGGCAACACGCCGACCCAAACCGTAGCCCCCGATCAAAACCTTCCCGTGGCCCGGACCCACGGCATGAAAGAACCCGTAGGCGAAACAGACGGTCAGAAGCGTGGCCACCGCCTGAGGCTGTTCCGCACGCGCGGCACGCAAGGACCGCGCGATCTGGTTCTGAAAGTCCCGCTGCTCTCCGGCTGCCCAACTTGCCAGGCTGTCAAACCCACCACTGCCCCAGAACCAAAGAAGCAAACCAAAGGCCAGAGCGACCGGAACAATCAGGAAACGGGACATGAAACGAGGATCTCAGTCGCAAAGTTCTCACCAACCAATGGAATATCGTTTTCCTCCAGGTCGTAATCCGCGTCCAGTGTCAACAGAAACGCCTGCATCTGTGCAAGCTGCCCGTCTATGTCGGGATCGTTACGATCCACCCGGCATAAAGCCGGGCCCGTCACGGTTACAGGGCGCGTAATCTCGTAGGCCGTATAGAAGGACTCATCAAATGCCTTGGCGGAAAGCCCTGTGGCAAGTATCGCGTCGCCTTCGACCGCGCGCATGTGGGTGGTCACGACCCGCCCATCTTCCGTTGTCGCACTGGGCTCTAATGGACCGGACAGAGCAACCAGCGCTCCGTCTTTGGTGAGCACGAGGTCGCCGTCATACCCCTCGACCCATTGCATATCGAACCCGCTCAGACGTTCTTCTTCGCTTTTCGTCAAAATGCCGTCGGCATCCTGATCCAAATTCATGTCTTCCAGAACAAGCAGAGAGTAGAATTCGTCATATGCCCAAGTCACCCGGATATGGGTCAGGTGACCGGCCTCATCCACGATGAATTCCAGCCCGGTGTCGATAAAGACATGCGGGTGCGACAGGGCCGGGATCGGCAGGCAACAGGTCATGACAGTGAACAGCCAGCGCATATGCGCAAGATAGGTCTGAAGGGACACGGCGACAACGGCCTTTACACACGCCTGCGAAAACCAGCCGACCTTCAGACTGGCGGGAACAGCACCAGTGTTTGCAGGGCCGTCCCTACAGGACCCTGCGTGTCAAAAAGCACCGACTGAGACATGCCGATGCCCGTAGGTTGCCAGTGTGAAACCGAACGGGACGCCAGCCAATCTGACACCGGTTCGCGGTGGATATTCACGGTCAGATCGGTGTTCATGAACCCCATCTCCGACGTCGGAGCATTCCACGAGATTCCATTGCCGCAATCCGCCAACGGGCACAGTGCCTGAATGGGCGACTGATCTTCGCTGCTCAACAGCTTTGGGGTGCGCATCCAGACCGTTTTCGGTCCGGCCCCCTGTTTGCCGTCTTTGGGATAAAGGATGTCACTGTAGTGGGCAAACCCCTTCAAATCATGACGAATCTCGCCGATTGGAAAAGGACCTTCTACTGCGTCTTCCAACTGTGGCGCACTGATTTCGACGTTTGCCACCGCGCCCAGATCGCGTCGCGCCAGATGCATGGTGGTGGCCGTGGCGCAGAGTGTGTCATCCAGGTCGTGCACCGTAACCCGTGTGGTCGCCAGCGTCTTGGTATGGCGCGTGGTTTCTGCGGCAACCCGCAACCCGGCCAAGGGCAGAGGGCGCAACAGGTCAACTGTCAGGCGGGTCAGCATCTTTTCGGGGCCAACCTCAGTTTCCGCTGCCCGCACTATCAACCCGCTGACAGGCCCTGCGTGGCAATGATCGGCAGACCACGGACCGCGTGCAGGATCATGTCCTACAAACGCCCCATCCTCGCGCTGATGAAAATAGGTCTGATCCGTGAAGTCGAGCCCTGCCATCAGTCCCCTCTGGTCATTCGCTGCGTTGTGTGCCTCGGCTCACTCATACCGGTAACCGATTGCGATGTAACGTGGTTTCCCCGGTGCGCGGTGAGTGGTATCTTCACGAAACTGTCCTTTTCGGGTTTTGAAACCGGGCTGTACTTTTAGGCACGAGGATGGCTTAACAGACCTGATCCTGTCCACCGCTGTGACGGGACGTCACCACATCAAATCCAAGTGGGGTTCGCATATGGCGTTGTTGATTGAAACCGGGCTGTCGGACTGGATTGGGGATGAGGAAATCGCCGCCACTTTACAGGCCCTGGCGCCTGGTGCCGACATCCGCACACCCGAAACGCTGGGCGACCCCAACGACATTACGATGCTGGCGGTAGTCAGCATGCAAAGCAATCACCCGACGAAGCTGCCCAACCTGAAACTGGTTCAGAAGCTGGGGGCCGGGGTTGAGACCATAGTTGGCCATCCGGACCTGCCTCCGCATATCCGTGTGGCGCGATTGAAGCCAGACGCGCCTGCGCAGGGCATTGCCGAATGGTTTCTCGCCTATATTCTGCGCGCTCAGCGCCACATGGTCTTTCACGAGGCATCCCAGAGTCGCGCCGAGTGGTTGCCGCGCGCGCCCGTTTTCACACCTGATACGGTTGTGGGCGTTCTGGGTCTGGGCCATATCGGGGCCCGCACTGCCCGCATGTTACGTGCCGTCGGGTTTCAGGTCATGGGCTGGAGCCGCTCACCAAAGTCCATCGATGGTGTCACCTGCCAGCATGGGCAAGACGCGCTGCCTCGGCTATTGGGGCAATGTGATCACGTCTGTGCCATCCTGCCTTCGACGCCGCAAACCGTGGGTCTGTTTGACGCACAGACGCTGGCCGCGATGAAGCCGGGCAGTCAGTTGTTGAACGCCGGACGCGGAAACCTGATTGACGAGGCGGCACTGATCGCGGCGCTGGATAACGGTTCTCCGGGCCATGCGGTGTTGGACGTCACATCACAGGAACCGCTGCCGAAGGACAGCCCCTTGTGGCGGCACCCCGCTGTGACGATCACACCGCACGTCTCGGGCTGGTATCTGGGCGATGCACTGTCGGATGTGGCCGAGAACTACCACAGGCTCAAATCCGGCGATCCCCTGCTGCACGAAGTCAGCCGGGACCTCGGGTACTGATAGCCAAGTCAGAGATCAGGGTGTCAGGATCCAGTTTCCGTTACCGTCATTACACCGGCGGGTTCTGATTTCTCGGCTTTGATCGCTGCCTTCCGGCTGGATGACATGCTGAAGGCCGACGCAGTTGCCCTGAACGTTTTGCACCCTGATCGTTCCTTTTGAGCCGGTCTCGTCGTTTTGCCAGGACCGTTCCTGCCCTACAGAGGGCGTGCCATTGTTCAAAAGCGCATTCGAGGTTTCACTAACCACTTCAAAGTCTGCCGGGGACAGCCCCATCTCAGCTATGATTCGGGAGAGTGACTTGGCGTCGGCGGAACCGGTCATCAAAAGGGCGCCACACGCGGCAATGATGGGTAACAACTGGGCTTTCATAGGGGCCTCACAGAACTGAAATCATTTGTGACCAAGGATATACCTCTGTTTCAGCAGGGCCAAGCCCCGGGGTGCCGACCTTCAAAATATCCCGAACAAACCTATCGCGCGTCAGGACCTAATAGCGCCGCGCCTTTGTGCCCATAGTGCCATTCAAACGATCCCGAGGCAGACAAATGACCCATCCGACCTACTTCGCCCCGACCGGCGGCCATCCCGGCCAGAACCAGTTGCTGACCGACCGCGCCATGTTCACCGACGCGTATGCGGTCATTCCCAAAGGTACGATGCGCGACATCGTCACCAGCTATCTGCCGTTCTGGGAAGGAACACGCCTGTGGGTTCTTTCACGCCCGCTCAGCGGATTTGCCGAAACGTTCTCGCAATACATCATGGAAGTGCAGCCCGGCGGCGGCAGCGATCAGCCAGAGACAGACGCGCAAGCTCAGGCGGTGCTTTTTGTCGTCGAAGGAACAGTGACTTTGACACTGAACTCGGAAAACCATGTGTTGGAGACAGGCGGTTATGCCTACATCCCCGTCGGCAGCGACTGGACATTGCGGAACACTGGCCAGACGGCAGCCCGGTTCCACTGGGTCCGCAAAGCCTATGATGCTGTTCCCGGGTTGCCCGCGCCAGACCCGATCATCACCAATGAACGCGATGTGACGCCAGTCGAAATGCCGGGGACCGAAGGCCGATGGTCCACCACGCGGTTCGCAGACCCACAGGACCTGCGCCATGACATGCATGTGAACATTGTCAATTTCGAACCGGGCGGGGTCATTCCCTTCGCCGAAACTCATGTGATGGAACACGGGCTTTATGTTCTGGAAGGGAAAGCGGTCTATCGTCTCAATCAGGACTGGGTCGAAGTTGAGGCCGGAGATTACATGTGGCTGCGCGCCTTTTGCCCGCAAGCCTGTTACGCAGGGGGGCCGGGTCGATTCAGGTATCTGCTTTACAAGGACGTCAACCGGCATATGCCCCTGTCCCTGTCGCACCGCTAAACGCTGGTCTGGCTGGAAATCGCAGTGATTTTTTATCCCAGGGCTTCACACAAGGGTCGGAATTTGCTGAACTCCAGGTAAATTCTTGTTTAGTGCATTGGAGATTTGTCCATGAAACTGCGCCTTGCCCTGATACCCGTTGCCGTACTCTCTACCTCTGCAATCCTACACACAGCACCCGCCATTGCGGGGGAAGAGACCAAATCCGTCTTCGTCATGAGCCGCAACTGGGCTGTGACACAGGTCGCTGACGCACCGGTCATTTATCGCGCCACACGCGACAACAACAACCTGAACCCGTTCGGCCCGCCCCCACGCCTTCGCACGACGCAAGCTATTGTTGCCATTCAACAAGCGACGGGCTGCAAGGTGATCTTCAACAGCATGTACCAGAATATCTCGGGTCAGTTCTTTTCTCAGGTCAGTTGCAAGTAAGCTGTTGCTGATCAGGCATTGAGGTCGCCCCGACGCCCTGCCATAGCTTGCGCATGAAACTCGCGATAAACGGATTCGGCCGCATTGGCCGCACGATCCTGCGGCAGGTTCTGGCCCTGCCCGAAGGGTCGGATATCGAGCTGGTGTTGATCAATGACATCGCGCCGCTGGAGACCTGCGCTTACCTGTTCAAATACGACAGCACCTTCGGCCCTTATCCCGGCGATGTGTCACAGGGGGATGAAACGCTGATCGTGGACGGGCGCTCTGTTCCTATGACCCACAGTGTCGATCTGACACGCGTTGACCTGTCCGGCGTTGACGTGATGCTGGACTGTACCGGGGTCGCGCGCACATCCGACGTGGCGCGTCGCGGGTTATCTGCGGGCGCTAGCAAGGTCCTGATCTCGGGCCCTTCGCCCGCGGCCGACATAACCGTCGTTCTGGGGGCGAACGAGGATCAGTTGGGCAGCGCCCGGATCGTATCGAACGCCTCTTGCACAACCAATGGGCTTGCACCGCTGGTCAAAGTGCTGGACCACATTGGTGGTGTTTTGTCAGGCCATATGACAACCATCCATTGCTATACAAACAGCCAGCCCATGGTTGACGCCCCGCGCGGCGACCTTGCCCGGTCGCGGGCTGGTGCGTTGTCCATGGTTCCGACAACGTCCAGCGCCACACACCTGATCGACGTGGTCCTTCCACATCTGGCCGGGCGCATCTCGGGGGCCGCAGTTCGCGTCCCGGCAGCCAGCGTTTCGGCGGTCGACCTCGTGGTCACATTGGAACGCGGCATGAGGGCCGAGGATTTCGATCATGCTTTGCGTCAGGCCATTGACGCGTCGCCGGTTTTGGGTTGGACGGATATGCCGCTGGTGTCCTCCGATTTGCGGGCGCGCCCGGAATCGCTGGTCATCGCCGGGCCAGAAACCCGCATGGTCGGTGAAAATCAGGCGCGCGTTTTTGGCTGGTACGACAACGAATGGGGCTTTTCGGCCCGCATGCTGGACGTGGCCTGCCTGATGGCCGCGCCGTGACCGGACTTACCTTCGTGCACAGCGTCGGGTCAGTGCCTATGGTTTAGGCCCCGCGATAGGGTATTCTGTAACGCGGACTACCTTACTGATCCGTTCAATCATGAAATCCATGAACCGGCGTGCCTTTGGGTCCTGATGGCGCCGATGCGTGTATAGGCAGGCCATCTGAACTGGAACAGGCGGAGTTTCCGTCGCAACCGGTACGAGGCGACCGGATTTCAGATGCTCGGCCACCTCGAAAACCGGCTTCATTGCAATGCCTTGACCGGACAACGCCCAGTCCGTCAAAACATCCCCATCATCACATTCGAAGCGCCCGGACACGGCAAAACGTTTCGGACCATCGGTCGTTTTCAGCATCCACTGAAACTCGGTCGCACCCGGAAAGCGCAGATTCAGGCATTCATGCTTGTCGGCAATCAGGTCAGCTCCGGTTTTAGGCATACCGCGCCGCGCCACATAATCCGGCGCAGTACACAATACACGCTGGCAGTCGGCAATCTTGCGAATACGCAACGTGCTGTCCTCGGGCTGGCCAATGAAAAACGCCAGATCAAGACCTTCCGTCGTCAGGTCAACCGAGCGATCCGTCAGGCGCAAGCGGACATCAATCTCGGGGTATTCTGCAAGAAATTCAGGCACATGCGGTGCCAGCAATCGCCGCCCCACCCCCAGTGGAGACGCCACGAACAACGACCCGCGCGGTGCCTCGGTCAGATGCGTGACCTGAGCCTCGGCCTCGTCCACCGCATCCAGAACCGCCACCGCACCGGGGTAGAATGCTTTTCCCTGCTCTGTCGGGGACAGGTTACGTGTGGTGCGCTGGAACAGACGTACACCCAGATGGTCCTCAAGCTGCGATATTCGCGCCGATGTCACCGCTGGCGAAATCCTCAGATCTCGCCCGGCCGCAGACATGCTGCCCAGATCGTAAACCCTGACAAAGGTTCGGATGTTGTCGAGATAGGACATTTTTTCGGTTTTTTTGATACCAGTTGACAATATATTGGGAATACCGAAGAACCGCCCGTTTGCCTAGTGAATTACACAGGGCCGAAGCCAAGGACTGGCCAGGACATTGGTTGTATACGGTTGGCTTTGGCCCGGACTGCGGCAATTCCGGTCTGCCAATCGAGGTGCGGCAAAGCGATTGTGTCAGCAAAGGCCGGGACAATTCGACCAAAATTTCCCGATCCCGCGTTTATCCCTTTTCCCAACGGCATTCAGATGTTCTAACCTGACACTATAAGACCGTGCATCACACGGTAGCTGAGATCTGGAACTGGGACAGTTGGGGCTATTCATGCAAGGGCGCATGCCGCAAGGCCGTTTGAAGTGCTGGCTGAGTGCCATTGTCATGGCACTGACCCCGACCGCTCTGATGGCGCTGGAAACCTCTCTGACGGCGCCGGGCGCTTCAAAGGAACTTGTTGAACGTCTGAAAAAGACATCATCGGTGACAACAGCGGAAGAGCGGGGTCTGGATACGCCACTTGAGATCCTTTCTGCCGCCTTGTCGGATTACCGCACGCTTGTGCAGATCTTGTATGACGAAGGGTATTTCAGCCCGGTTGTCAGCATTAAGCTTGACGGGCAGGAAGCCGCTGAGTTGAGCTCTTTGACTGTGCCAGCCCAGATCAACAGGGCCGCAATTACCGTTGAAACCGGGCCAAGCTTCAAATTCGGCACGGCCATTGTTCAGCCCCTGGCGTCTGGCACCGTGCTGCCCGAAGGTTTCGCCCCCGGCAAACTAGCAACAACAGGGGTCATTCAAAAAGCAGGCTCGGACGGTGTGCAGGGTTGGCGGAATGCAGGCCACGCAAAAGCAAAAATTGAGGATCAGACCATTATCGCCCGTCACGCACAGGCCCGTCTGGATGCGCAGATTGATCTGGACCCGGGGCGCAGGCTGACGTTTGGCAGAATGTTCATTAAGGGCGACACGGATGTGCGCCACCGGTCCATCGAAAAAATCGCCGGTTTCCCAAGCGGGGAAGTTTACTCACCAGAAAAAATCCAGAAGGTTGGAACGCGTTTGCGCCGAACCGGCACGTTCAACGTCGTCTCATTGCAGGAACATGAGACAGCAAACCCCGACGGGACACTGGATTTCGACGCCACATTCGAAGACCTACCAAAGCGTCAGCTGACCTTTGGGCTCGAGCTGGCCTCGCGCGACGGTCTCGACGTGACCGCGACCTGGACACATCGAAACATGTTCAAACGCGCGGAGCGTCTGCGTTTTGAGGCCGCGATACGAAATATCGGTGGTTCCGAAGATCTTGATGGGCGGATCGGATTGCGTCTGGATCAGCCCGATCGTCTGGGTCCGGACGACAATACATTCTGGAACGTGTTGCTGGAGCGCCGCAACACTGAAAACTACAATGTATCGGTTGCGTCTGTGGTATATGGTGCGCGCCGCACATTCTCGGACACGCTCTATGCCGAAGCCTCGGCTGGGTTACAGTGGTCAGATGCTGACGACGCCTATGGAAGTGGCCGCAAGTTCAGGTACTTTATCCTGCCCTTCCGCTCGGAAAGGGATGAACGCGACAATAAAGTCAGCGCCACGCGCGGCTATTATCTGGATTCCGAAGTCATGCCTTTCATTGGCTTTTCCGGCACCGATACGGGCATTCGCCTGTTTGTCGACGGCCGGATCTATACCAGCCTTGGAACCGGCGGCAGGGTTGTGCTGGCAGCGCGGGCGCAACTTGGATCAGTCATTGGCCCGCCAGCAGATGGCGTTACACCCGACTTTCTGTTTTTTTCCGGTGGTGCAGGAACCGTGCGCGGGCAACCCTATGAAAGCCTTGGCATCCCGGTCGGGACCGGTGTCGCAGGCGGCAAATCGTTCCTTGGACTTTCAGGCGAGATCCGGGGCAAGGTGACAGATTCTCTGTCGTTGGTTGGGTTTTACGACTACGGTGTCGTCGATACCTCTTCCTTTATAGGAAGTGGCGCGGAAGATCATGCAGGTGCCGGTATCGGCGTAAGATATGATTTGGGCGGCTTCGGACCCCTGCGGTTTGACCTGGCCTTCCCGGTAAGCGGCTCCAGCGGCAACGGTCTGCAATTCTATATCGGGATCGGGCAAGCGTTTTGAGGCGGCACCTTTCATACCTTCTGCTGATTGGCACGCTGATGCTTGTGCCAGTGGCCGGCCCCGCGCAGGAGGACGAAGGCGGCAGCATGATCGAGCGGTTCCTACAGGACACGCTGTCGGGCGACGATCAGAATGTTACCGTCAAAGGTCTGCAAGGCGCGCTGAGTTCACGCGCCACCATTACCGAGATCACGGTGGCCGATGATGAAGGGGTCTGGCTGACCATCCGGGGAGCGGAACTGGATTGGAACCGGTTGGCGTTGATTCGTGGGCGGTTCTCGGTCAACGCGCTGACCGCACAAGAAATCGACGTCGCCCGTGCGCCGGGCACCACGACCAAGGACACACCGTCCGCTTCTGCCGAGACCCAAGCTTTTCAACTGCCTGAACTGCCCGTGGCCATCGAAATCGGCGAAATCCACATTGGCGAGCTGGCCTTGGGCAAACCTTTGATCGGCGTTGCGGCGGAACTGGCCGTCAATGGCAACCTGTCGCTGGCCGACGGGACGCTGGACACCAAACTGGACATCACCCGACTGGATCGGGCCGGTGATCAAATCTCCATAGCTGCGGGTTTTAGGAACACTGACAGCCAGATCGATCTTGACCTTCAGGTCACCGAAGCCGCGGGGGGTCTGATCTCGACCGCTTTGAAAATGCCGGACAGTCCCCCGATCGGATTGTCCGCGAAAGGGTCCGGGCCGGTGACGGATTTTACGGCCGATATCGGCCTGAGCAGTGATGGGCAGCCACGAGTGACCGGACAGGTTCGGTTGCGTTCGGCCCCAACAGCCGCGGCTAGCGCGGAGGAGGGCATCGCCTTTACCGCGGATCTGGGTGGTGACCTGACACCTTTTGTTGCTGAAAAAATGGATACGTTTTTCGGCCCCAAAACGCAGTTGATCGTGGATGGACGGACCCTGCCTGAAGGCGCGTTGGATATCAGTGATCTGGAACTCAGTTCTCAGGCACTGAACCTGAAAGGGGCGCTGCAACTGGCGCCGGGCGGTCGGCTGCAACTGGCGGCCCTGCAAGGACGCATTACACCGCCCGAGGGGCAAAGCGTCGTCCTTCCGTTGTCAGGTGGCGACACATCGATCGAAGCTGCGCAGGTCTCTGCGTTGTTTGATGAGAAAAACGGCAATCTCTGGGATCTAAGTCTGACCGCTAACGCGGTAAAATCCGATACCCTGAACCTGCAACGCGCGCAAATTACGGCGCAGGGAACTTTGGAACAGGGTGACGTTTTGCGGATCGACGGTGATTTGCAAGCTGCTTTGGACGGTATCGACCTGACTGACGATGCCCTGAACGCAGCTATTGGAGACCGCATTACGCTGGACGGTACGTTCCAGTATGGCAGGGATCTGACCCTGAACGTGTCCGGGGTCGAGATGGTCGGCTCGGACTATGAACTGGGCGTTGATGCCGAGATCAGCGGCTTGTCCAGTGGTTTGGCCGTCGATGGAACCGCGACATTGCAGGCGACCGATCTGGCACGGTTTTCGGGTCTGGCGCAGCTGGAACTGGGCGGTCAGGCCTCTGCCCGGCTCACGGGCCAGGGTTCGCCGCTTGAAGGCAGTTTCGATGGCAAGCTGGAGGTCGAAGGGCGCGGTCTTTCCACAGGGCGCGATGACATTGACCCAGTGATCCGGGGCAACACAACAATCACGCTGGACGCAAAACGCGGTCCAGATGGCGTAACGATCCGGGATTTTACGCTGATCGGCGATACTCTGCGCGCGCAGGCTGATGGTACGGTTACCACCCCTGACGGCAGCGTGACGATTGACGGGCAAGCAACAGTCAACGCGCGGGATCTTTCCGTGTTCTCGGGCCTCGCCAAACGTGAGCTTGGCGGTGCGGTACAGGCGAAACTGGACGGCAAAGGCACTGTTCAGACGCTCGAGTTTGATGGCACAGCCAGCGTGATGAGCCGGGACATCAAAACGGGCCTACCCGAGATTGACCCGCTGCTGGTCGGTCGGACCGAGATAAATTTCGACGGCGCGCTGAGCCAGAAGCAGATTGAAATCCGCGACGCGGTGATCAAAGGTTCAGCCATTGTGGCAAGCGCCGCGGCAACAATTGATGATCCGACGGATGCATTGGCCGTGGACGGGCAGGTCAGTCTGAACGTCCCGGACCTGTCAACTTTTTCAACTCTTGCCGGGCGAGATCTTGCAGGTTCGATCATCGCGGACGTCGCAGGCAAAGGTACGGTTGGCAGCAAGGCATTTGACATCAAAGGCAACTTGGCTGCTGATGACATCAAATCCGGCATCAATGCAGTTGACAACCTGATCCAGGGGCGAACGAACCTGACGGTGGATGCGGTGAATGACGAGGCCGGTCTGAATATTCGCACATTCCAGCTGATCGGCACCGCCCTTTCTGCGGATGCATCCGGCAAACTGGACCGCGATGCCGGCGGATTGACCTTTTCCGCAGCGCTGGATGATCTGGGGCGGCTGTCAAAAACACTCTCCGGGCCTCTGAAACTGGACGGCAACGTCGCTCCGACACGGTCCGGGCTCGAAGGAACCGCACACTTGCTTGGGCCAGAGAGTTCCTATGCCAAAGTGTCCGGTACGGTGGACACAAATGGATCCGCTGATCTGGACTTCGATGCCAAGTTCAACCGCATCGAAAGGTTTGTGCCAGAATTTCCCGGCACCCTTACCGCTGCGGGCAATGCAAAGCGGGACAGTGGCGTTTGGACCATCGACGCCAAGGCGCAAGGTCCCGCAGACATCGTCAGCACGGTTGCAGGCACCTTTGATGAAACCAGCAGCAATACAGATATTTCAGCGAAGGGTGGCGTAAACCTGGGGATAGCAAACGTCTTCATCACGCCTAGAAAGATTGAGGGGTCCGCGCGTTTTGATCTAGCCCTCAAAGGCCCGGCTGATCTGGCGTCCCTAAGCGGATCGATTACCACTTCGGGAACATCCCTTGCACTTCCCGGCGCAGGCCAGACCATCACCGGGATCAACGGACAGGTGGATCTGGCGCAAAGCCGTGCAACCATCACGCTGAACGGCGGGGTGCGGGCCGGTGGTGGCTTTACCGTCAATGGACCTGTCGATCTGACGCCCCCGTTCAATGCGCAGATCACGACAACAATCAACAGCCTCGTCCTGACCGATCGGCTTTTATTCGAGACGACTTTGAACGGTCAGATTGCGATGACCGGCGCTCTAGCCGGGAACAGTTCGCTGGCTGGGCAGATCACCTTTGGTGAGACCAATATCAACCTCGCTGCGGCTTCGGGGGCTGTAGGTGCCGCACCGATCCCCGAAATACAGCATGTCAACGAAAGCGGTGCCAGTTTCATCACGCGCGAGCGTGCAGGTCTTGTAACCACCAAAGACAAGGGCCAAAGCACATCCCGAATAGCACTGGACATCAACTTGCTGGCACCCAAAGCCGTGTTCGTACGGGGGCGCGGTGTAAATGCCGAACTGGGTGGCCGGATTTCCATTGGTGGCACCACGACCTCGGTGGTCCCATCAGGTCAGATTGAATTGATCCGCGGTAATTTCGATATTCTGGGCCGCAGGCTGGCCCTGACCAAAGGCATCGTGACCCTACAGGGTGACTTGACGCCTTATATCGAGTTTGAATCCTCTGCCAGCACCTCGGACGGCACCGCGACCATCGAAATCGCAGGGCCGCTGGATTCACCCGAGGTCAGCGTGTTTTCCGATCCCGAACGCCCGGCGGAAGAGGCACTGGCGATGCTGCTCTTTGGGAACAGGTTCTCGGAAATCTCACCCTTCCTGATTGCTCAGATGGCCGCGTCGCTGGCGCAACTCAGCGGTGCTGGAGGGGACGCGACCAAGGGATTACGCGACTCTACCGGTGTTGATACGATTGATGTTGGTGCGTCAGACGGTGGCGCGGGCCGATTGGGTGCCGGGGCCTATCTGGGTGAAAACCTCTATACCGACTTTACCGTCAATACCGAAGGCGATACCGAGGTGAACCTGAACCTTGATGTCACCGACAATTTCTCGGTCAAGGGCACGGTTGACGGTCGCGGCGAAACGGGCATCGGAGTGTTCTTTTCAAAGGACTATTAGGATCGCTTCCGACCTCCAAAATTATTCCCGGCGAATTCCTATCGGTTGGCCGATCTGCGAAGCCAGTCCCAGAGACTTATGGTCATCCACCATTTGCGCAAGACGCGCCGCTGCCCAATCCGGATAGGGCTCGGAGCGCCCGGAGCTGTGGCTGACATTCATAAAAAGCGCCTCTTGCGTCGCGCAAATCTCGTCAGTTTCTGCCAAAAGCATCTGTGCGAAATAATGTCCTCTCTTGCTGTCAGCATCCAGCATACGGAACCTGAAATAAAACGATGAACCGTCTTTGACCTCCCGCACGAAATGCAGATGAGACTGCAGGATGTAAGGCCCCTGCCCCAACGCCTTGACCTGCACCTCGCCCAGCCCGAGATGGTCAACCATCAGCTTTTCCAACGCCATGTCAAAGGCGACACCGTAAAACCCAACATTCATATGGCCGTTATAGTCGATCCATTCGGGCCGTACTTCAAAGCCGCGAATTTCCACCGGCGCAGCGTACGGGCCATCATGCCCGCCAGGAGGTGTCGTAGTCGGCTGCATCTGGCCCCCTTTACTGCGCGTCTTGTTCGTCAAATATTGCAACTGCCCGGACAAATCCGGCAGAGGCCCCTTTAATCTTGAAGGGGAAACAGGAAATCTCGAACCCTGAGGGCGGCAAATCTTCCAGATTGGTCAGCTTTTCCAAGTGGCAATACCCGATGTCCATCGACGCGCGGTGGCCTTCCCAGATTATAGATGGATCTCGGGTCTCAGCGTATTCCTGAGCGGTGAGCGGAAACGGGGCATCCCAGCTCCATGCGTCGGTGCCGGTGACACGCACGCCACGTTCAGTCAGAAAAAGCGTCGCCTCGCGCCCCATTCCACATCCTTTGGCCAGATAATCCGGCGCGCCATAACGTGTCCCTGCAGCAGTGTTGACCACGACGATATCCAGCGGGCAAAGGTCGTGGCCGATGCGCTTCAATTCGGCTTCGACATCTGCCGCGGTAACGACATACCCATCCTCGAAGTGCCGAAAGTCCAGCTTGACGCCGGGGTTCATGCACCACTCCAACGGCACTTCGTCGATGGTTATTGCCCGTTCACCTTTGTTCATCGTGGAATGATGGTGATACGGCGCATCCAGATGCGTGCCGTTGTGGGTCGCGATCTGCAACCGTTCGATTGCCCATCCTTCACCGTTCGGCAGGTCTTGCCGTTCCAGACCCGGAAAGAAAGACATGACCTGTTCTGCCGTCTGATCATGGGTCAGATATTCAATTTGCGGCAACATGATTGGCGGGTCAGACACGATCCCGGTTTCCAACGGAACGGACAGATCGACGAAACGGCGTGCCATAAGAAATTCCTCCACCAACATCTACGACAGGGTTGGTCGAGCGCAAGCGCCTGTCAAGAAAAGAAAAAGGCGACCCATCTGGCCGCCTTCTTTGCTTGATATGTGTTGGTTTTACTCAGCCGCAACTGCGCTTTCGATCTTTTCGACGCGAATGGCCGAGAATTTGAACTCGGGGATTTTGCCATAAGGGTCGATGGCCGAGTTGGTCAGAATGTTCGCCGCCGCCTCAACATAGGCAAACGGGATGAACACCATATCCTCGGCAATCGCCCGGTCCGCGCGAACCATGATCTCAATCGAACCACGACGTGTGGTCAGGCGGATCATATCGCCCGGCTCGATTCCCATAAGCTTGAGCGTACGTGGATTCATCGAACAGTTCGCCTCCGGCTCCACCGCGTCCAGAACATTGGACCGGCGGGTCATCGAGCCGGTGTGCCAATGTTCCAGCTGACGGCCAGTGGTGGCGATCATCGGGTATTCCTCGTCCGGGGCCTCATCCGGCGGAATGACGCTGGCGGGAGTGAACTTCGCCTTGCCGCCCGAACGGGGGAAACCATCCCCGAACACGATGGCCTGACCCGGATCGGTTTCGCTGAGCGACGGGTAGGTAATCGTCTCGGTCTCCAGACGCTCCCACGTGATGTTGTCAAGCGACGCCATGGTCAGTTTCATCTCGGCAAAGACCTGCGACACATCGGTGTAGTCCCAATTCAGCCCGATGCGCTGTGCCAGCTCAACCGTGATCTTCCAATCTTCGCGCGCCTCACCCGGAGGGGTAACGGCAGGCCGTACACGCTGTACCTGACGGTTGGTGTTCGACACCGTGCCGTTCTTTTCATAGAGCGCCGAGGCAGGCAGGATGATATCGGCATAGTTCGCCGTCTCGGTCAGGAAGATGTCCTGCACGATCATCAGATCCAGTTTGGCCAGTGCCGCGCGGGCGTGGTTCACATCCGGATCGGACATGGCCGGGTTTTCACCCTGAATATACATGCCCTTGATGTTGCCCGCATATGCCTGATCGATGATCTCGGTCACCGTCAGACCCTTCTCGTTCGAAAAGTCATCCGAATGCCAGACATCATTGAACTTGGCGCGAACACCGTCGTCAGTCACCGACTGATAGTCCGGCAGGAACATCGGGATCAGGCCCGCATCCGATGCGCCCTGCACGTTGTTTTGCCCTCGCAACGGGTGCAGGCCTGCGCCGGGTTTACCGACATTGCCGGTCATCAGAGCCAGCGAAATCAGACAGCGCGAGTTGTCGGTGCCGTGAATATGTTGGCTGACGCCCATGCCCCAGAAGATCAGGCCCGCTTTGGCCTGTGCAAAGGTGCGGGCGACCCGGCGCAGTTGATCCGGTTCAATACCACAGATCGGTGCCATCGCTTCGGGCGTGAAGGCGCGCAGGTGCTCTTTCTCGGCCTCCCAGTTCTCGGTCCAGCGATGGATGTACTGGCTGTCATACAGCTCTTCCTCGACGATCACGTTCATGATTGCGTTCAGCATCGAGACATCCGCGCCAGGGCGGAACTGCAGCATTTCGTCGGCGAACTTGCGCATACCAACGCCTCGGGGGTCCATCACGATCAGCTTGCCGCCACGCTTGGCGAACTGCTTGAAATAGGTCGCCGCGACAGGGTGGTTCTCGATCGGATTTGAACCGATGATGATCGCCACATCGGCGTTCTCGATCTCGTTGAAGGTCGCCGTCACCGCGCCCGAACCCACATTCTCGATCAGCGCCGCAACGGATGAGGCGTGGCACAAACGGGTGCAGTGATCGACATTGTTGTGCTTGAAGCCCTGACGGATGAACTTCTGGAACAGATACGCCTCTTCGTTGGTACACTTGGCCGAACCGAAGCCTGCAACCGAGCGTGGGTCTTTGGCACGCAGGGCCATCAGCTTGGTCGCGGCCAGATCCATCGCCTCTTCCCAGGTCGCTTCACGGAAATGGGTCGACAGATCGCCCGGATCGACGTTCAGACCCTTGGCGGGCGCATCCTCGCGCCGGATCAGCGGTTTGGTCAGGCGGTGTGGGTGGTGGATGTAGTCAAAGCCAAAGCGACCTTTGACGCACAAACGACCTTCGTTTGCGGGGCCGTTGATGCCCTCGACATACTTCACCTTGCCGTCCTTGACCTTCAGCGACACCTTGCAGCCCACACCGCAGAACGGGCAGACGCTTTCGGTCTCGCTATCGTAATCCTTGCTGTCCCCCTGCTGCTGGTCGTCCAGCACGGTCGCAGGCATCAGCGCACCGGTGGGACAGGCCTGAACACATTCACCGCAAGCAACACAGGAGGAGGTACCCATCGGGTCATTCTGGTCAAACACCACCTGCGCCGTATGACCACGACCGGCCATGCCAATCACGTCATTCACCTGCACTTCGCGGCAGGCCCGAACACAAAGATTGCAGTTGATACACGCATCCAGATTGACACGCATCGCCACATGGCTGTCATCCAGCAGCGGGATTTTCTCGGCCTCTTTCGCAGGAAAGCGGCTGTTGCTGACATCGTTCAACTTGGCCATATCCCAGAAATGGCTGGATACGTCATGCGGCTGCTCGGGCTGGTCAGCCACGAGCAATTCCATCACCATGGCGCGCGATTTTTCGGCGCGGTCGGTGTCGGTCTTGACCACCATCCCATCGGCCGCCGGGCGGATGCACGAGGCGACCAAAGTACGCTCGCCCTCCACCTCGACCATGCAGGCGCGGCAGTTGCCATCGGGGCGGTATCCCGGTGCAGGCTTGTGGCACAGATGCGGGATCACCAGGCCCCGGCCATTGGCCGCTTCCCAGATCGTGGTGCCCTCGGGCACAGTGACGTCATCGCCGTTCAGGTTGAAGGTGACGGTCTTGGTTGGGCTTGCGTCAAGCATGGCTCTGTCTCCCTCAGATTTCGTCAGCGAAATGTTTCATGACCAGACGGATGGGGTTCGGGGCCGCCTGCCCCAGACCGCAGATCGAGGCATCACCCATGACCTGGCACAAATCTTCCAACAGATCGGTATCCCACTTGTCGGCCTGCATCAGCTTGACCGCCTTTTCGCAGCCTGCCCGGCAGGGGGTGCACTGGCCACAGCTTTCATCCTCGAAGAACCGCAGCATGTTCAGCGCAGCATCGCGGGCGGTGTCCTGATCGGACAGAACCACAACGGCGGCAGACCCGATGAAAGTGCCAAGCGGCTGAAGCGTGTCGAAATCGAGCGGGACGTCGTCAATGCCCGAGGGGAGAAGACCTGACGACGGCCCGCCCGGTTGATACGCCTTGAACACATAGCCATCAGCCATGCCGCCGGCGGCATCAATCACATCAAGAATGGTCGAACCTGCGGGCAGTAGGTAAACGCCCGGCTTCGCCACACGCCCCGAGACCGAATAACTGCGCAGGCCCTTGCGGCCGTTCTTTTCAACAGAGTTCAGAATCTGCGGCCCTTCGCGGCAGATTTTTGAGACCCAATAAAGCGTCTCGACATTGTGCACCAAGGTCGGACGGTTAAAGACCCCAACCTGCGCGACGAACGGCGGACGATGGCGCGGCAGGCCTTTCTTGCCCTCAATCGATTCGATCATCGCGGATTCTTCGCCGCAGATATAGGCACCGGCACCCCGTCGCAGGTCGATGTAACCCTTTGCGACGATACCGGCATCTTCCAATGCCGCAATCTCACGACGCAGAATTTCCAGTACTGCCGGGTATTCGTCGCGCATGTAGATGAAACAGGTCTCGGCCTCGACC
The DNA here is from genome assembly GCF_059612645.1 of Ruegeria sp. YKSF131. NCBI lineage: Bacteria > Pseudomonadati > Pseudomonadota > Alphaproteobacteria > Rhodobacterales > Roseobacteraceae > Ruegeria > Ruegeria sp. YKSF131. The sequence goes on from NZ_JBXWQZ010000009.1 coordinate 18,373, forward strand.
GCCCATGCCGCGATCAGCATACCTTCCAAGAAGACATGCGGTGTGCGCTCCAGGTAATAGCGGTCTTTGAATGTGCCGGGTTCACCCTCATCGCCGTTCACGGCCAGATAGCGCGGGCCGTCGTTCATGCGAACAAAGCCCCATTTCTTGCCCGACGGGAAGCCAGCACCGCCCAGACCACGCAGGCCCGAGGCCAGAACAGTTTCCTGGACTTCTTCCCAGTTCCCGCCGTCGCGCAGATCTTTCAGCTTGGTGTAGCCGCCGTTGGCCTCATAGGCCTCGAAGGTCTCATAGTTGGGCAGATGCGCATGGGTGTCCCCTGCCGCAATCGCCGACTGCACCTTTTCGGGGGTCGCATGGTCGATGTGGTTGTGGCCAATCTCCAATACCGGAGCGGTATCGCAACGCCCCATGCAGGGCGCGCGAACAACGCGAACTTCGGCAGGGTCCAAACCGTCTTCCAGCGCCTTCTGCAACTGCTGGGCACCGGCCATTTCGCAGGAGAGGGAATCACAAACCCGGATGGTCAATGCCGGAGGAGGCGTCTCACCTTCTTTCACCACATCGAAATGGGCATAGAAAGTCGCGGTCTCATAGACCTCGGCCTGACCGATCCGCATTTCCACGGCAAGCGCCGCAATATGGTCGGCGCTGATATGACCGTGTTCGTCCTGAATCAAATGCAAAAACTCGATAAGCAGGTCGCGGCGACGCGGGCGATCACCCAGCAGGCGTGTGATTTCAGCCTGCGCCTCATCCGTGAACTGACGGCCCTTGGGTGTGTGCCGCCCCTTGCCTTTACCTGACTTCCAGACGCCCTTGGGTGTGCCTGATGGCTTGGTATCTAATGGTGCCATGATGCCCTCCGATTGAGGTTCCGTCTCTCATCAGGCAAACATATCGTCAAATCGCTTTTCGCAATCGCACGATAACGACGCCTTATCACCGCAAAGAGGTCACCACATCCCGCAAAGCCTTGACGGTTGGCAGCTCGGGATCCCGGCTGAGGGTTGCCAGACAAATCGGTTTGCTGACAACAGGTTCAATCAGCGGCAACACTTTCGTTCCCTTCAAATCGCCCAGCGCGCGCACCAAAACCCGAGGGACAACCGTCGCTGCCAGCCCTTCACGCACCATGACCATCGAAGCCGTGAAACCGCTGGTTTCGGCCACGATGTCAGGGTGCAGCCCCTGTTCGGCAAACACCCGGTCCAGAATTCGCCGGTTCTGCATCTGCGGCTCCAATAGGCTGAGCGGAAATTCTGCGACCTGCGCCCACGGAATCGGGCCGGTCTGGTCCGTCAAATGCGTGGGCACCAACAACACATAGGTTTCCTCGTAAAGGGGTTGAACCTGTCGGAAATCGGTACCGATGCTGTCACCATAGGTTACCCCGGCATCAAGGCTGCCTTCGTCCAGCCGGTGTTGAATTGCGGTGGCGGACATGGTTTCAATGCGTGTGACGATACGAGGATGCGCGTCACGCAGCCTTTTGACCAACCGCCCCGTGAAGGCGATTGCGGTCGGGATCACGCCAAGGATCAGTGTGCCCGTAATCTCGCCCTTGGCAGCAAGCACCTGCTGTTCCAGCGCCTTGGTGTCGTCCAGAATGCGCCGCGCCCGCTGGACGATCATCTCGCCCTCTTCGGTCAGCCCTTGAAAGCGGTTGGCGCGGCGGACGATGGAGACACCCAACCGATCCTCAAGATTGCGGATGCGCATAGAAAACGCAGGCTGTGAAATCCCGCACTCCTCGGCCGCCTTGGCAAAATGCCGATGCCGCGCCAAAGCGCTGAGCAGTTGCAGGTCGCGGATTTCGATCAAGGAAAGCTCCAATGCTGCGGATAAGGCAGGATACCCCGCTCACCCGACAGGAACAGCCCAATTGATCAGGTATTAAACAAAAAGTGCATCACATCGCCGTCCTTGACGATATAGCCTTTACCCTCTGCCCGCATCTTACCCGCCTCTTTCGCGCCGTGTTCGCCATTGGCAGCGACATAGTCGTCATAGGCGATGGTCTCGGCGCGGATGAAGCCCTTTTCGAAATCGCCATGGATCACACCTGCTGCTTGCGGTGCAGCGGTGCCGGTGCGGATGGTCCAGGCGCGGGCCTCTTTCGGGCCGACGGTGAAATAGGTTTCCAGCTTTAGCAGATCGTAACCGGCGCGGATCAGACGGTCGAGGCCGGGCTCTTCCAGTCCCATTTCCTCAAGGAACATCTGGGCTTCGTCCTCATCCAGCAGGCTGATTTCTTCTTCGATCTTGGCGCTGATGATGACATGGGCATTGCCCTGAGCAGCAGCCATATCGGCCACGCGGGCAGAGAATTCGTTGCCTTTTGCGGCGTCTTCCTCGGACACGTTGCAGACGTACAGAACCGGTTTGGTGGTCAGAAGTTGCAACATCGTCCACGCCTTGGCGTCTTCGTCGCTGACTTCGACCAGACGTGCGGGCTTGCCGCTTTCCAGCATGGCCTGCGCCTGGGCCAGCAGGCGATCCTGCTGTTGCGCTTCTTTGTCGTTGCCCTTCAGCTTGCGCACCAGATTGGCCCGACGCTTTTCGATGCTTTCCAAATCGGCCAGCATCAGTTCGGTTTCGATCGTGTCAGCGTCCGCAACCGGATCAACGCGCCCGTCTACATGTGTCACGTCGCCGTCTTCGAAACAGCGCAGCACATGGGCAATCGCATCAGTTTCGCGAATGTTCGCCAGAAACTGGTTGCCCAGCCCTTCGCCCTTTGACGCGCCTTTTACCAGACCCGCGATATCCACAAAAGTCATCCGCGTTGGGATGATCTGTTTTGAGGATGCAATCGCCGCCAGCTTGTCGAGGCGGGCGTCGGGAACCGCAACATCCCCGACATTTGGCTCGATGGTGCAGAACGGGAAGTTCGCGGCCTGCGCAGCTGCGGTTTTGGTCAGCGCATTGAACAGGGTCGACTTGCCGACATTCGGCAGACCCACGATTCCCATTTTAAAGCCCATCACGGCCTCCTGCATAGAATACGATCGCAGCTTCTATGCAGGTCCGCCTGATTGCGCAAGGGATTGCTGGCGGCTCTTTGGCAGAGTCAATTTCGCCACATCACAAAATTGTTTGGAAAACGTGTTCTTGCCGAAATTGAAAAACGACGGCTACGAATACCAGTTAATAGCGCACGATCACTTTTTGTTGGCGGACACAGATGAAACACTTTTTTCTTGCAACCGTACTGGCGGCAACGGCCTGCGCGTCAGCCCAAGCCCAGACCGTTGTTTTTGGTGCCGGATACGCGGACTATTCTGAAGACACATCTGAAGATCAGGGTCTGATCTCGATCGAATACCACCACACGCCATTTCATCAGGCCACGCGGTTTCGCGCCGGTTTGGGCGCGGCCCTAACCGTAGATGAGGATGGGGACACGTATATCGGCGCGGGCCTGATCGGGCAGTATGCGCTAAGCGATCGCTGGTTCGTGGAAGGCAGCGTGATGCCTGGGTATTATAACGCCAGCAACGACCTGAATGATCTGGGGGGCGATTTCCAGATTCGCAGCCTTTTGGGACTTGGCTATAACCTGAACAATGGCAATAGCGTATCTGTCGCACTTACCCATAAATCCAACGCCAGCACAAATGACGAGAACCCGGGCGTGAATGCCCTGCTGGTACGCTATCATCTGGGCTTCTGATCCATTCCTGTCTGGGCGGGATTGATTTTCGGTCAAAGTTTCTGCACATCAGGTCGAAACCCGAGTGCAAGGACATCCGATGACCCGTATCGACGCCAAGTTCGCCGCCCTGAAAGCCGAAGGCAAAAAAGCCTTTGTCGCCTATGTCATGGCCGGGGATCCCGACTATGACACTTCGCTTGAAGTGGTCAAAGGCCTGCCTGGTGCTGGCGTGGATGTTATCGAGCTGGGCCTGCCCTTTACCGACCCGATGGCCGACGGCCCTACTATTCAGGCCGCAGGCCAACGTGCGCTTGAGCGGGGCATGACCTTGCAACGCACATTGGATCTGGCACGAACGTTTCGGGAAACGGACGATACAACCCCCATTGTCCTGATGGGGTATTACAACCCGATCTACAGCCGGGGTGTCGACGCGTTTCTGGCCGATGCAAAAGCGGCAGGGATTGACGGTTTGATCGTGGTGGACCTCCCCCCCGAAGAGGACGCAGAACTCTGCCTGCCCGCGCAAGCGGCAGGTCTGAATTTTATTCGCCTTGCGACCCCCACTACGGATGACAAACGCCTGCCACGCGTTCTGCAAAACACTTCGGGCTTTGTTTATTATGTCTCGATCACCGGGATCACTGGCGCAGCCGAGGCAGAAGCAACCGATGTTGGCCCCGAGGTTGCCCGCATCAAGGCCGCGACCGATCTGCCGGTGATCGTGGGGTTCGGGATCAACACGCCTGAGAAATCGCGCAATATTGCCTCGGTGTCGGATGGCGCGGTGGTCGGGTCAGCGATCGTCAGCCAGATCGGCGCAGGTAAACCTGTGGCCGACGTGCTGACCTTTGTGAAATCTCTTTCGGATGGCGCGCACAGCGCCTGATTTCGCAGCCAACATGCGAGAATGATGACCCGTCGCGGATACCGCGGCGGGTTTTTTGTGACCCTTCACTGTGACGTCAAGACATTGCAGCCTTGGGAATGAATTGGTAAGGAAAACTAACCAAAGTGAGCGGAGCCCTGTTTTCATGCCTGTGATCACCAATATCGAAGACCTCAAACGCATATATGAACGCCGCGTGCCTCGTATGTTCTATGACTACGCCGAAAGCGGCAGCTGGACAGAACAGACCTTTCGCGACAACAGCACCGACTTCGAAAAAATTCGCCTGCGCCAAAGGGTTGCGGTCGACATGTCCGGTCGGTCGACAACTTCGCAAATGATTGGCGAAGACGTTTCAATGCCCGTGGCGCTTGCCCCGGTCGGGTTGACGGGGATGCAACATGCAGACGGAGAGATGAAGGCCGCCAAAGCCGCCGAGGAATTTGGTGTACCCTTTACGCTGTCCACCATGTCCATCAACTCGATCGAAGATGTGGCCGGGTATACCGACAAGCCATTCTGGTTCCAGCTTTATACAATGAAAGACACGGACTACATCAACCGCCTGATCCAGCGGGCAAAAGATGCCAGATGTTCCGCACTGGTGATCACGCTCGACCTGCAAATTCTGGGCCAACGGCACAAGGACCTGAAAAACGGTCTGTCGGCCCCGCCCAAACTGACGGCAAAAACCATCGCCAACCTGATGACCAAATGGGTATGGGGCATTGAAATGCTGCGGGCCCAGCGGCGCGAGTTCGGCAACATCGTGGGGCATGTGCATGGTATTTCGGACGCATCGTCATTGGGGGCCTGGACCGCAGAACAGTTCGACCCCAGCCTTGACTGGTCCAAGGTTGAAAAACTGATGGAGCAATGGGGCGGGAAAGTGATCCTCAAGGGCATCCTTGATGCAGAGGACGCAAGGATGGCCGCCAAGCTGGGTGCCGATGCAATTGTCGTGTCAAACCATGGTGGGCGTCAGCTTGACGGCGCGCTAAGCTCAATTCGTGTCCTGCCCGAGATCATGGATGCGGTCGGTGGCGATATCGAGGTGCATCTGGACAGCGGCATCCGGTCCGGGCAAGACGTGCTCAAAGCCTTGGCGCTTGGGGCCAAAGGGACCTATGTTGGCCGCGCGTTTGTGTATGGTCTGGGTGCCATGGGTCAGAAAGGTGTCACCACGGCGCTTGAGCTGATCCAGAGGGAGCTTGACACTACAATGGCGCTTTGTGGTGAGAAAAACGTGGCCGCGTTGGGGCGTCACAATCTGCTGATACCTGAAAACTTCGGGGGCCGCTGGCAAGCGTAACCGGTCAAACAGGGGGGCTCTGCCCCCGACGCCCGTTCCGGGCGCCTCCCCCGGGATATTTTTGGCCAGATGAAGCTGGGGATCCTTCATCCGTCCGCCAGATCGACACTCCGGGATAGGCGGTGGAACCCAGCTGAACGCATGGCAAGATTACCTCTTTCCAAATCGGGTGAATCAAGCTAAGGACGCGGCTTCACGCGGGTATACAGCCTTGGAGGATGCCCGCCCTAACATTGGAGAATATATCATGGCTGGTGAGATTCCTGATCTCGTAGCTCTGGAACGGACGGGGACAGGCAAGGGCGCCGCTCGTCAGGCACGCCGCGACGGCATGGTTCCGGGCATCGTATTTGGTGGTGACAAAGATCCGTTGCCAATCCAGATCCCGTTCAACGTCCTGTTCAAGCGCCTGAAAGCGGGCCGGTTCAAGTCGACTTTGTGGAACCTGAAAATTGAAGGCCACGATGACGTGCGCGTCATCTGCCGCGACGTTCAGCGTGATGTCGTCAAAGACCTGCCGACCCATCTGGACCTGATGCGCCTGCGCCGGACCACCAAGATCGCGTTGTTCATCCCCGTTGAGTTCATCAATGAAGGGGTGGCCCCAGGCATCAAAAAGGGTGGCGTTCTGACCGTTGTCCGCCCGGAAGTCGAACTGATCTGCACCGCCGGTGACATTCCTGAAAAGATCACTGTTGATCTGACCGGTCTGAACATCAATGACGTCGTGACCATTTCGTCGGTTGAACTGCCTGAGGGCACCAAACCGACCATCGATCGTGACTTTGTGATTGCCAACATCTCGGCGCCGACTGGTCTGTCCACCAGCGACGACGATGAAGATGGTGAAGTTGCAGCCGATGAAGTCGAAGTTGTCAGAAAAGAAGAAGAATAAGTCTGGAACAATGTTTCCGACTTTGAAGCGGGGCTCGGGTGAGCCCCGTTTTTTTTTGCGGGTTCAGTCATCAGGCCTGACTGGATTTCCTGGCAATTTCCGGGCATGAAATGGCTTTGGAGCTACAGAGGCAAAACGGAAACATGAAGCTGTTTGTTGGATTGGGAAACCCGGGCCAGAAATATGCCCGGAACCGGCACAATATCGGGTTCATGGCCCTGGACCGGATCGCAGAGGATCACGGGTTTGGCCCCTGGAAATCGAAGTTTCAGGGCGAGATTTCGGAAGGTCGACTTGGCACCGAGAAAGTCCTGCTGTTGAAACCGCAAACCTACATGAACCGTTCGGGTCAATCCGTCGGCGAGGCGATGCGGTTTTACAAGCTCGACTCCACCGACGTTGTTGTGTTCCATGACGAGCTGGACCTTGCTCCGGGCAAGCTGCGTGTCAAGGCAGGGGGCGGGCACGCCGGGCACAACGGTCTGCGCTCGATCCATGAGCATATCGGGGCGGCTTATGATCGCGTGCGCCTTGGGATCGGGCATCCGGGCCGCAAGGAAATGGTGTCGGGATATGTCCTGAACGACTTTGCAAAATCCGAAGCCGAATGGCTGGGCGACGTTCTTTGGGGTGTTTCGGACGGAGCACCCTACCTGGCACAGGACGAGGGCGGCAAGTTCATGAATGCGGTTGCATTGCGCACTGCCCCGCCGCGATCATCAAAGAACGCTGCCCCAAAAACCGACACACCTTCAACAGGCGCACCCGACGCCGCGGACGATGACCGGTCGGCGATGCAGAAGCTTTTGGACAAATTCAGGTAGCACGTCGGCCTCTTTCCGTTACGTAGAGGTTGCGGAATGTGATCTCCCGCGTTCCAATACCGCCCAACTAGGGAGGCAATGCGATGAAATCCATCTTGAAGTGGGTGCTGCGCATCGTGCTGGCGCTGGTTCTGGCCGCCACTGCCGTCGGGCTGTGGAAACGCGAAGAGTTGCAGCGCCTTTTAGCCGTAAACTCTTTATTTTCTGAAGAGAAGATCGTTCACAATTTCTCGCACATGGACGAAGCTTTTCTAACCGTGAACCTGCCGCGTGGCGACGCACCTACCTGGGACCTGCCTTATGGCGAAGGGTTCGAGCTGCCGGAGGGAACCGACAGCTGGATCGATGAACGCGCGGTCACGTCGTTGCTGGTTATGCAGGACGGCAAAATCAGGTTCGAGGAATATTATCTTGGAACCGGGTCTGATGACCGGAGGATTTCCTGGTCGGTCGCCAAAAGCTATCTTTCGGCGCTTTTCGGTATCCTGCTGCAAGAGGGTGCAATCGGGTCGTTGGATGACCCGGTTGTCAAATATGCGCCCAAACTGAAGGGCAGCGCGTATGAGGCTGCATCGATCCGCAACGTGCTGAACATGGCAAGCGGCGTGACGTTTGATGAAGATTATCTCGACCCAAATTCCGACATCAATCGGATGGGGCGTGTGGTTGCGCTGGGTGGTGAGTTGGACGATTTCGCAGCCTCGCTGCGGGACAGCTTTGCGACGCCGGGTGAAACCTGGCAATACGTGTCGATCGACACCCATGTTCTGGGCATGGTGATACGCGGTGCGACCGGGCGGAACGTGGCAGACCTTCTGACGGAAAAGATACTTCAACCGTTGGGGCTGGAGCGGGACGGATACTACATCACTGATGGTGCAGGGGTCGCTTTTGTTTTGGGTGGCCTCAACTTCACCACGCGTGATTTCGCCCGGTTCGGACAAATGATCCTTCAGGACGGCATCGCGAACGGAAATCAACTGGTTCCTGCCGAATGGATTTTCGAAGCCACCCAACCCAGCGCACCGACCGCACAAGGAGAGATCGGGTACGGGTATCAATGGTGGATTCCCCGCGGCGCACATGAAGGAGAGTTTCTGGCCCGCGGTGTCTATGGTCAGTACATCTATTTCAACCAGCCCAGGGGCGTTCTAATTGTGACAACTGGTGCAGACAGGCTGTTCCGTGAACCCAGCGTAAATGATCTTAACATCGAAATGTTCCGCAAGATTGCGGAAAGTCTGTAAGATGCCATTATGCAGAAACAAGACAGTGTAAATGTACTGGGTGGCTTTTTGGCCCCTTGCTCACGCGACCCTTTGACAGGGTTTTTCCGGGATGGCGCGTGCAATACCTGCGCCGAGGATCAGGGTAGTCACACAGTCTGCGCCGTGATGACAGCCGAATTTCTGGCGTTCTCAAAATATGTGGGTAATGATCTGAGCACGGCACGGCCCGAATTCGGCTTTCCCGGCCTTCGCCCAGGTGACAGCTGGTGTTTATGTGCAAGCCGGTTTTTGCAAGCTCATGACGAAGGATGTGCGCCACAGGTTCATCTGGAGGCGACACATCAACGCGCGCTTGAGATCGTACCGCTCGACATTCTGCTCCAAAACAAGGCGAAGACCTGACGGACTCCCAAAATAGCACACGGCGGATTCAGAATGCCATTTGCCAGATCAGGCTGACACTGTAGTTTTCAAATCCGCTTTCACCGATACCATCATAGAACAGATTTGCGGCCAGAAGGCTGTCGTTTTCCAGTCGGTAGTCAAAACCCAGATCAGCGCGTGCACGGGCCGTATCCCCTATCGGTGTCACGCCAGGAACAGTGCCTGTGCCGGATGTTGTGCTCCAAATACCAGATAGACCACCGGTCAGCATCATCTGACCGCGCGACACTTGGATTGGATGGCTGAAATCCATGCCCAACCGTGCGGTGGTCAGGCTGAAATCCTGCTGCGGAATCAGGTTGCCCAGACTATCAGTATAAGTCTCCTGATTGTCGCTGGCATAGCTGATGTCCAGCAACGGCATAAGCGTCAGGTTCCCGCGCTTCATCTCTCCGGTTACGCGCGACTGGATCAGCCAGCGCTCGCTATCGAAACTGTCGGTATAGGTGCCCAGCGGGGAAATATCGTTATCGGCCTGACCGTACAGAACGCGCCCCTCGAAAAACACCGGCTGGCTAGGTAGTTTTGCGACGACATAAGGCCCGACCAGCCACCCTGTGCCATCCACGCTGGCCGGGCCGTTTTCGGTTTCGGCATAGTCGATCTGCAACATGGCACCGATCAGAAGGTTCGAGTTCACCCAGCCATGCGCCCCCACCACGGCCAAGGCATAAGAACTGTCGTAATCGTTTTGCGAGCTCCAGTTACCGGACAGATTGAACCAGACCGGTTGAGTTGGATCACTTGCAAATTTCAGATACCCCGATCCCTGCGTCACTGATGAGTCCAACGCACCTGATCCCGATTGCTGAAGAAACTGCGTCAGCTCTGGCTGATTGGTCACAAGGCTGTTGGCCCGGGCGTTCTGAAAGGCCTGCACCAGTCGCTGTGTATCCGTTACGCCCTGTTGTGTGCTGACCCTGTTGGATGCAAGATTCAGGTTCCCGGCGGCATCAGAAAAAACGCCAGCGGGAATAAACAGCTCAATTGTACCGTTATTTTGCGCAGTCAACGTTGCGACATAATTGGTTCCGGACCCTGTCAGGGTGGCTGAAGCATTGGTAACCGACAAGTCGCCCACTGTGAAATCTGTGCTGGGTTCACTAAGTGTGATCACCGCTTGGAACGTACCGTTGCCGATTGTTGTCAGTGCACCGATTGAGGCCGTCGGCTGCGTCGTGTCGGCCAAAGTCCGCGTGTTGATAATCTGGGTATTCGTGACGCCGGACAGCGCGATTTCATAAAGGTAAAGCGGCCCTCCGACGGTTTCGCGCGCGGTGAACATGACTCCAAGATAGCCATCAGTGGCGTAAGTGGAGTCCGCTCCGTTCTGGCTGAGTATCGTCGCGCCAATATACCCCAGATTGGCCAATCCTGCCGGCGTTATAGCAGGTTGAGTCAAAACACCATTGTTGAAATAGAACGATCCTCCGGGGCCTTCTCCCGAAACGCCCAAAGACATAAACGCTGTTGCAGTGCCTTGGAGATTGGAAAAGAAAATCTGCCCGCCGTTAGGTGTTGCGACTGTCTGGGACGGAAAGGACGGGTTGCCAAATGCCAGACCCTCTTTGACGCTTCCCATCAAAAGCGCGGAAACCAGAAGACAGAGACATGACAGCCTCGTGATTGCGGACCAAACCATATTACCTCCTACAGCACCGCGTGGGTGCCAAACACCAGAGTGCCCGGGGTCAAAATCACATCCCAAGCAGCGTCATCCTTGCCCCGTCTTCGCAGAGACATCCCCAGAACCGGCGGCAAATCGCCGGTTAATGAGAAGTTAATTCAATTGGAAGACGCTGTATAGAACGCTGCGGGATTCAACTAGGGCGTGCGGACCACACAGTGTTGTTGGAACAACCGGGTTTTGACCTGAACCAACTCTCAGACAGCTTGAAACACCCAATTTTTACTGTGTCGTCGCGTGGAGAAAGAACCGTGAGACAGGCAGCGCTTGAAATTCGTCTGCAAAGACAGAAGGGACATAATCGCTGTCAGTTCAGCATTTTTGCAACAGTGTGGCTCCAGTTGCTACACTGACCACCATTTGGAAACCTTCTGGCACAAGTTGAACAGGGCGATATCGCTTGTGGACGATTCTTTGCACGGGCTCCATCGGGTCCAAAAGGATCGCTTGCGAGGGCGAGCACGCGTGACAAAACCGGATGCCGCGCCAGGGCAGGAACAACATCCGGCTGCGCCCGGAAAAACAGCAATCAGATTCGAAAGCCATTTCAAAGGGGCATTACAATCACGGGTGGACCGACGGGTTTTCCCCGCTACTTGTTCGATCAAGATTGTCAACCGGGGCATGTGGCCCCGGTGCGGTCCTGGTTGAAATCACCCTGCAGTGCGGCCTTCGGTGTCTGACATATCGAAGTTCAGATATTTTGCGACGGTCTGAACATCCTTGTCACCGCGTCCGCACATATTCATGCAGATCAGGTGGTCCTTGGGCAACTCGGGCGCGATCTTCATGACATGCGCCAGGGCGTGGCTGGGTTCCAGAGCTGGAATTATTCCCTCGGTGGCACAGCACAGCTGGAATGCCTCAAGCGCTTCCGTGTCGGTAATCGAGACGTAAGTCGCGCGACCGACCTCATGCAACCAGGAATGCTCGGGGCCGATACCCGGATAGTCCAGACCGGCCGAGATCGAATAGCCTTCCAGAATCTGCCCGTCATCATCCTGCAACAGATAGGTCCGGTTGCCATGCAGCACACCCGGGCGACCGCCTGTCAGCGAGGCACAATGCTCCATCTTTTCGTTCACACCTTTACCGCCGGCCTCAACACCGATGATGTTGACGTCCTTGTCATCAAGGAAAGGATAGAACAGGCCCATCGCGTTCGAGCCGCCACCGATAGCCGCAATGATCGTATCCGGCAGGCGGCCTTCGGCCTTCATCATCTGCTCTTTCGCTTCCTTGCCAATGATCGACTGGAAATCACGCACCATCGCCGGGTATGGGTGCGGACCGGCCACTGTTCCGATGCAGTAGAACGTATCGCGCACATTGGTCACCCAGTCGCGCAGCGCGTCATTCATCGCGTCCTTCAGCGTACCACGACCCGAAGTGACCGGAATCACCTCGGCCCCCAGCAAGCGCATACGAAACACGTTCGGGGCCTGACGTTGCACGTCATGGGCACCCATATAAACGATGCATTTCAGACCAAATTTCGCACAGACCGTGGCTGTCGCGACACCGTGCTGCCCTGCCCCGGTCTCGGCAATGATCCGGGTCTTGCCCATGCGTCGCGCCAGAATGATCTGGCCCAGCACGTTGTTGATCTTGTGTGCGCCGGTGTGGTTCAGCTCATCACGTTTCAGATAGATCTTCGCCCCGCCCAGATGCTCGGTCAGGCGTTCCGCGTAATACAGGGGCGAGGGACGGCCCACATAGTTGGCCCACAGATCATCCATCTCGGCCCAGAAGGTCGGATCATCCTTGGCTTTGTTGTATTCCTCTTCCAGTGACAGGATCAGCGGCATCAGCGTTTCGCTGACAAAACGCCCACCGAATATGCCAAAGCGCCCTTGCTCGTCAGGGCCGGACATGAAGGAATTGAAAAGATCGTTGGCCATGGGTGTCTCCCTCGTCGTACCTGACTGTCATAGGTGGTCGTCGCGGGATTTGCCATGGCAAAACGCACCATATTGCCCCCTTGCGGAGGCAAACAAAATCAGCGTGTCGCGTCAATAAATGCCTGTATCAGTCCCGCGTCCTTTACGCCCGGCGCGCTTTCAACACCCGACGCCACATCGACTTGCCGCGCACCAGTCATGCGGATCGCCTCAGCGACATTGTCCGGGTTGAGACCACCGGACAACATCCACGGCCTGCGCCAGTATTTGCGACCTGCCAGCAGCCGCCAGTCAAAAGGAAGACCGTTGCCTCCGGGAAGTTCCGAATTCTTCGGCGGCTTTGCATCGATCAGAAGCTGGTCTGCAACTTCGGAATACAGATCAATCGCTGCCAAGTCCTCGGCCTCCGCCACACCGATCGCCTTGATGACGGGCAGGCCATAGCGCTGCTTGACCTCTGCCACACGCTCGGGGCACTCTCCGCCGTGAAGCTGCAACATATCCAGCGGAACCCCAGCGACAATCTCATCAAGCTGCGCGTCCGAGAAATTCACGGCCAGAGCGACCTTGGCAACGCCGACTGGTACTTCGGCGGCCAAGGCCGCGGCTTGCGGTATTGGTGCGTAACGGGGCGATTTGGGAAAAAAGTTGAACCCGACATAGCGCGCGCCGGCTTCAACCGCAGCACGCACATGTTCTGATGCGGTCAAACCGCAGATTTTAACGGATACATCGGTAGACATAAGCCTCAGCTGGCCTCGTCGAGTAGGGCCAGAATATCATCCTTACCCTCGTTCTGCTTTTTCTTGAGCTTCTTGACTTCGCGTTCAAGCTTGCGGACCTCGCCTTTTTTCACGGTCGCATCGCGGCGGTGTTTATGTTCCCGCAGCCATTCCCACATGAAACCGATGATCAAACCGGCGACAACGCCACCGAGAACGACCAGAAAAAGCGGTAAAGAGGTACTGACGTTAAAGCCCAGAAGCTCGGCCAGAGCATCGGGCATCAGTTTCAGTTCAACAGACTGAACATTCGCCAAGGACACGGAAATCAGAACGATCCCGAGAGTCCCAAGAAAAGCATATCGAAGGTAACGCATCATGAGGTCAGGCTTTACCGTTCAAACGATCCCTGAGCAACTTGCCAGTTTTGAAAAATGGTACACATTTTTCCTCGACCTGAACGGTTTCACCGGTACGGGGGTTGCGCCCTACGCGGGCATCCCGCTTTTTCACCGAAAACGCGCCAAAGCCACGCAGTTCGACCCGGTCGCCGCGCGCCATGGCATCGGTGACTTCTTCGAACACGGTGTTCACAATCCGCTCGACATCACGCTGATAGAGATGCGGGTTTTCGTCAGCGATTTTCTGAATCAGTTCTGAACGGATCATTCGAGATACCCTCCCAGGCAGCCGGTGTGACAGGTCTACTGTTTTGACAGTATAGGAAAAAACCCAGAACGGGGGAACGGATACTCTGCGTGTTGATGCCTTATTTTGCCATATTCTCACGCGAAATTTTGCCCGACAGGCCGATTTACACACTTCAAGCGCGAACAATATCGAGTTTTAGCAGTGTGTTTGGAACATGTTGATTCGCAACAAAAACGGCCCCGCACTTCCATGCGAGGCCGTAAATCATACTTGGGATGCGCCCCGGGCTTAGTCGCCCGACTTCAGCGCTGCACCCAGAATGTCGCCCAGCGACGCGCCCGAGTCGGAAGAACCGTACTGTTCCACGGCTTCTTTCTCTTCGGCGATCTCGCGTGCCTTGATCGACAGGCCCAGACGGCGGGTCTTGCTGTCAACGTTGGTTACGCGGACATCAACCTTGTCACCGACCGAGAAACGCTCGGGGCGCTGTTCGGAACGGTCACGCGACAGGTCGGAACGGCGGATGAACGACTTCATGCCTTCGTACTCGACCTCGATGCCGCCATCTTCGATTGCGGTCACTTCGACAGTGATGACCGAGCCACGCTTCACGCCGCCAACGGCTTCTGCGAACTTGTCACCACCCAGAGCTTTGATCGACAGCGAGATACGTTCTTTTTCGACATCCACTTCCGAGACAACGGCCGAAACCATGTCGCCTTTGCGGTAGTTCTGGATTGCATCCTCGCCACGTTCGTCCCAGGACAGGTCCGACAGGTGAACCATGCCGTCGATGTCGCCCTCGAGGCCAATGAACAAACCAAATTCGGTGATGTTCTTGACTTCGCCTTCGACCTCGGTGCCCTCGGGGTGTGTTTCTGCAAACACTTCCCATGGGTTGCGCTGAGTCTGTTTCAGGCCCAGAGACACGCGGCGTTTGGCGCCGTCGATTTCCAGAACCATGACGTCGACTTCCTGGCTGGTCGAGACGATCTTGCCGGGGTGGACGTTTTTCTTGGTCCAGGACATCTCGGACACGTGCACCAGACCTTCGACACCGGCTTCCAGTTCGACGAATGCGCCGTAGTCGGTGATGTTGGTGACGCGACCCTGATGGACCGAGCCCAGCGGGTACTTGGCGGCAACCAGATCCCACGGATCTTCCTGAAGCTGCTTCATGCCCAGGCTGATGCGGTGAGTGTCTTTGTTGATCTTGATGACCTGAACCTTGATGGTTTCGCCGATCGTCAGGATCTCAGACGGGTGGTTTACACGGCGCCATGCCATGTCAGTGACGTGCAGCAGGCCATCAACGCCGCCCAGGTCAACAAATGCACCATATTCGGTGATGTTCTTGACCACGCCCTCGACGTTCTGACCTTCGGTCAGGTTGCCGATGACTTCGGCGCGCTGTTCGGCACGCGATTCTTCCAGGATTGCGCGACGCGACACAACGATGTTGCCACGGCGGCGGTCCATTTTCAGAATCTGGAACGGCTGCTTCAGACCCATCAGCGGGCCTGCGTCGCGTACGGGGCGTACGTCAACCTGCGAACCAGGCAGGAATGCAACTGCGCCACCCAGATCGACGGTGAAGCCACCTTTGACGCGGCCAAAGATTGCACCATCGACACGCTGGTCGTCGGCATATGCTTTTTCCAGACGATCCCATGCCTCTTCGCGGCGGGCCATCTCGCGCGAGATGACGGCTTCGCCACGGGCGTTTTCTGCGGCACGCAGGTAAACTTCGACCTCGTCGCCGACAGCGATTTCAGGGGCTTCGCCGGGATTTGCGAATTCTTTCAGATCAACGCGGCCTTCCATTTTATAGCCGACGTCGATGATGGCTTGACCGGCTTCAATCGCCAGGATCTTGCCTTTGACAACAGAACCCTCTTCGGGCGTGTCCATTTCGAAGCTTTCGTTCAGGAGGGCTTCGAATTCCTCCATGGATGTGTTAGCCATGTGGCGTTCATTTCCTTTACAGTACGTTTTTGCTGGCCGAGCGGTTGTCTCCGCCGGTCTTGTTTCATGACGTCTTCAGGCGTGATCCGGTGCGCCCCGAGCAAACAAACACAAAGGGCCGAGTTAACCCGGCCCTGCTCAGAAACGTCATCCGGACGTTGACCGCCCTTGTATCGACAGCGCGCGTATAGGCTGAATCTTGAACCGGTGCAAGTGCAAAGCCTATGGTGCGCGGCAGCGCGCGCAGGAACTCCTGCCTAGCGCTGATCCCCAATGCAAGATGGCAACCTGAATGATAACAGGTTCTGACTGAAAAAGTCTGCATGGTCCGCGGCAGGTTCTTGCCCGAAGGAATCTTGGTACCGGGAACCGAACCACGCGGCTAAGCCTCAGCATGCAACGCAAAGGTGATATGTCTCAACTTTTCGCGCGTCACGCGGCGCCCGGCTTCCTGCGTCACAGGATGGATGGTGGAGAATTGGAGAGTGAACGCCAACCATTCGACTGTTTGTACGATCTGCAAGATTTGGTGACGTATCTGAGATTAAACGTTCCGTATCCTTTCCCTAATTTAGCTTTATCGGTCGACAAAGAGGTCGACCAGAAACCAGAACCAAAAGGAAAATATTATGAAATCTCTCATCTTTGCCGCCATGGCGACTGCAATTGCCCTGTCCACCCCGGCCTTTGCCGCTGACGAAATCAACGTGTCCAACGGCATTTCAGCCGCTGGTGCGCCACTGGCCGCACATGGCGTTGATCTGGTTGCATTGGTCAATGATGGCAACCCGGTCGAAGGCTTCGCCACTCACTCGTCAACTTATGACGGAGCCTCCTATTATTTCACGTCCGCCGCGAACCGTGAAGCGTTCGAGGCAAACCCTGCTGCATACCTGCCGCAGCATGGTGGCTTCTGTTCATTCGGCGTATCGGTCGGCAAGAAGTTTGACGGTGACCCGGATCAATACCTTGTCGCAGACGGAAAACTGTTTCTGTTCCTGAACGCGGAAACCCGGGCAGCCTTTTTGAAGGACGTTGTCGCCACCGCAAAGACGGCGGATGACCAATGGGCGAATATCAAAACCGTCGCCGTGGGCGAGCTGTAAGACCTGCCCCGTTTGCCTGCGGCGTTAACGCGTCGCGGGCAGTTTTGCGTTGATCACCTCAAGGGCTTTGGCCAACGCCGCCTCGATACTCAAATCGGTGGTGTCCAACCGCACGGCATCCTCAGCGGGTTTCATCGGAGCGGTGCTGCGCTCAGCATCTCGCGCATCCCGTTCTCTGACATCTGCCAGAACCTGTTCACGGGTTACGTCAGCGCCTTTTGCACTTAGCTCCAGGAAGCGTCGCTCGGCGCGCACTTCAGCACTGGCTGTTACAAACAGCTTCACTTCGGCATTCGGACAAATCACCGTGCCGATATCACGACCGTCCAGAACGGCCCCACCTGCCCTGCGGGAAAAAGCGCGCTGAAAATTGACCAAGGCCGCACGAACTTCCGGAAGAACCGCCACTTTGGAAGCTGCCTGCGCAATCTCGGCGGTGCGCAGGTCGCCTTGTTCAAGTTCTTCCGCTGTCAGGGCCTGTGCGGCCTCAAGCGCGTCAACCCCTTCCAGGGTCCGCCTTCCGACAGCGCGATACAGCAAGCCCGTGTCCAGATGGGCAAAGCCGAAATGCGCCGCCACAGCCTTGGATATCGTGCCCTTGCCCGCAGCCGCTGGTCCGTCAATGGCAACCGTGAAACTCACGTGCGCTGTACCTTTGCGCCCAGCGACGCCATCAGTGGTTCAAAGATCGGGAACGACGTTGCAATCGGGCCACCATCATCCACGCTTACGGGATTCTGCGCCCCCATACCCATCACCATGAACGACATGGCAATGCGGTGATCCAGAAAGCTTTCGCAGGTGCCGCCGCCCGGAACGTTGCCGATGCCCAGCCCTTCAACCGACCACCAGTCGTCGCCTTCAGCGACTGTCACCCCGTTGGCGCGCAGGCCACGGGCCATGGCGTCAATCCGGTCGCTTTCCTTCACGCGCAGCTCTTTCACGCCGCCCATCATCGTTGTGCCTGTGGCATTTGCAGCCACCACAGACAGAACCGGGTATTCATCAATCATCGAGGCGGCACGCTCGGAAGGAACGTCGATGCCTTTCATGTTGGGCGAGTACTTGGCGCGCAAATCGGCAACCGGCTCGCCCCCTTCTTCGCGTTCGTTTTCATAGGTCAGATCAGCGCCCATCTCGCGCAAGGTTGTAAAAAGGCCCGCGCGTGTGGGGTTCAAACCGATCCCCGGCACCAAAACATCCGATCCAGGTGTGATCAATGCCGCGCAAACCGGAAAAGCCGCGCTGGACGGATCGCGCGGTACAGCGATGACCTGTGGCTTCAGCTCCGGGCGACCGGTCAGAGTGATAACACGGCCCTCGTCGGTATCCTCGACCGTGATTTCGGCACCAAATCCAGCCAGCATCCGTTCGGAATGGTCACGCGTAGCCTCTTTCTCGATCACAACGGTCTTTCCGGGGGCATTCAGACCCGCCAAAAGTACGGCGGATTTCACCTGCGCCGACGGCACAGGAACTTCGTATCGCACAGGGGTCGGGTCCGCAGCGCCGACGATGGTCATCGGCAAGCGCCCGCCGGATCGCCCAACCGATTGTGCCCCAAACAAGGCCAGAGGGTCAGTCACCCGCGCCATGGGGCGTTTGTTCAGACTGGCATCACCGGTAAAGGTCGCCGTGATCGGAGAGGTCGCCATCGCCCCCATGATCAGCCGCACACCGGTTCCCGAGTTGCCACAGTCGATCACCTGACCCGGTTCGGCGAAGCCACCGACACCCACGCCGTGCACTGTCCATTCCCCGTTTCCGTGCTCTGTGACCTCAGCGCCGAAGGCACGCATCGCCTTTGCGGTATCCAGTACGTCTTCGCCTTCCAGCAAACCCGAAATCCTGGTTTCACCCACGGCCATCGCACCAAGGATCAGCGACCGGTGCGAAATCGACTTGTCGCCGGGCACCTCGGCCGTGCCGGTCAGCGGGCCGCAGGGATGCGAGGTCATCGGGATGGGCGTGCCGTGTCCGGACATGAGGGCTCCTTTTGCGCTATCAGTGCTCAAGCCGATTAGCGAATTGACGCCCGTTGGTCCAGCGGCAATCAGCCTTTGCGTCGGAAGGTCAGGTAGTGAGGTGTCCGACCCTCGCGCAGCGCCTTCTGTTCGTATCGCGTGGAGATCCAGTCGCCCCACGGCTCGCGCCAGTCAGAAGGGCGTTCGGCCAGCCATTCAAACCCGGCGCGCGGAACCTCTTCCAAGGTCTGACGCACATAATCGGGAATGTCAGTTGCAACCCGGAAGATCGCCCCGGGTTTCAGCACTTTCGCCAGCGGTTCAAGATGTTCCTGGGTTACAAATCGACGGCGATGATGCCGCGTTTTGGGCCATGGGTCGGGATAGAGAAGGAACGCGCGCGAAATGCTGGCCTCTGGCAGCACGTCGAACAGATCGCGCACATCGCCGGGGTGCACGGCAAGGTTTTCAACACCTGCCTGACGGATTCTGCCCAGCAGCATGGCAACACCGTTGATGTATGGCTCGGCCCCGATGATGCCAATGTCAGGATTGTTTTGCGCCTGGTGCACCAGATGCTCACCACCTCCGAAGCCAATTTCCAACCAGACCGGCTTGCCGCCGAACAGATCGTTCAGGTCCAGTGGCTTGCGTTCGGGATTCGAGGCCCAGTCCACGGCGCCGGGCGACAAGGCGGCCAGATCTTCGTTCAGATAGGTCTTTTGACTGGGCTTCAGGGTCTTGCCCTTGAAGCGGCCATAAAAGTTTCTGCGCGGGCGTTGTGGGGTCTCTGTGCTCATGGCGGTGGCCATACTGCGCAGTGGAGTACGTTGCAAGGGCGTGCACCGCCCCAAAAAAAGCGCGCCCCTGAAGGCGCGCTTTGGATTTTTCAGATCAAACTGCGGATTTCAGCGCGTCGACCAGATCAGTGCGTTCCCAGCTAAAACCGCCATCCGCATCCGGTTCGCGGCCAAAGTGACCGTAAGCCGCTGTACGCTGGTAGATCGGCTTGTTCAGCTGAAGGTGCTGACGAATGCCGCGGGGTGTTAGATCCATGACCTCACCAACTGCTTTTTCGATAGCAGCATCGTCGATCTGGCCCGTGCCATGCGTGTCTGCATAGATCGACAGCGGCTTCGATACGCCAATGGCATAGCTCAACTGAATGGTGCAGCGCTCGGCCATACCGGCGGCTACGACGTTTTTCGCCAGATAGCGCGCGGCATAGGCCGCCGAACGGTCAACCTTGGTCGGGTCTTTGCCCGAGAATGCGCCGCCACCATGCGGGGCTGCGCCACCATAGGTATCCACGATGATCTTACGACCGGTCAGACCAGCGTCGCCATCCGGCCCGCCAATAACGAATTTTCCGGTCGGGTTGACGTGCCATTCGGTATCAGCCGACAACCAGCCTTCGGGCAGAGTTTCACGGATATAAGGTTCAACGATGGCGCGGATGTCATCCGACGTCAGCGCCTCGTCCAGATGCTGCGTCGACAGAACGATCGAACTGACGCCGACCGGTTTGCCGTTTTGATAAACGACCGACAATTGAGATTTCGCATCCGGCCCCAGTGCAGGCTCGGTGCCGTTCTTGCGCACTTCGGCCAGACGCCGCAGGATTGCGTGCGAATACTGGATCGGTGCCGGCATAAGCGCAGGCGTCTCGGTTGTCGCGAAGCCGAACATGATGCCCTGGTCGCCAGCGCCTTCGTCCTTGTTGTCCGCGGCATCCACGCCCTGCGCGATATGGGCGGATTGTTCGTGCAGAAGGTTTGTAACCTCGACGGTTTCGTGGTGGAATTTGTCCTGCTCATATCCGATATCTTTCACGCACTCGCGCGCGATCTCTTCGATGCGGCCCATGTAGTCGTGCAGTTTGTCCTTGTCCGACAGACCAACTTCGCCACCGATAACGATGCGGTTGGTCGTGGCAAAGGTTTCGCAGGCCACGCGCGCTTCAGGCTCTTCATTCAGAAATGCATCAAGGACAGCATCTGAGATACGGTCACAGACCTTATCCGGATGCCCTTCAGAAACGGATTCCGAAGTAAAAGTATAGTTCTGTCGGGACATAAATGTGCTCCATTAAGGTTTCTCCGCCACGCCAGGAAGCCGTTGTGGCAGACCACAGACGCATACGCTTGCCCAAAGTTGGGGTCAATCTCTAATTGCCCGGTTGCCGCGGGTACCAAACAGCGCCATTGCCAGAATAAACAGTAAGACAACAACGATCGGACTGTCCCCGATACGTGCATAAGTCGTGCGACGGTGTGGTTGCGGCAGCACGGCGTCCACATATCCAGCCTCACCCAGAGCCAACGACGCAGTCAAACGACCCAATGGGTCAATCATGGCCGATATACCGGTATTGGCCGAACGGATCATCGGCAAGCCCTGCTCAATTGCCCTCATCCGGGCTTGCACCAGGTGTTGAAACGGTCCCGACCGAGTTCCAAACCAGGCGTCATTTGTGATTTGCAGCAAGAAATCAGCCCGACCCGGCGCACCGTTCACATCTTGCGGGAAGACGGCTTCGTAGCAAATCAGTGGCAACGCCTTTCCCAGCTTGCCGAGGTCCAACAGGGCAGGGCCCGGCCCCGCGCTGAACCCGTGCCCGGTTGTAGTTGCCAGACCACTGATCCCGAAACGCCCCATCAGATCACCCAAGGGGACATATTCGCCGAATGGCGCCAGATGGTGTTTGTCATACACCCCTGCCAGACGCCCGGTTTCATCCAGATAGATCAGCGAGTTGAAAATCCTCGGACCTTCTGCGCGCTGAATCCCCAGTATCACCGGCGCACCCTGCGCGGCATCCGCAATAGTCGACAGAAACGGTTGTGCGCTGCCCAACCATGCGGGAACCGCGGTCTCGGGCCAAACAATCAGGTCAGGTCTAGGAGAGGCTGCAGTATACTCAACCTGACGCGCAAAAAACAAAGGCGCATATGCCGGATCCCATTTTTGATGCTGAGGGGCATTCGGCTGGATCACGCGAACCAGATGCGAACTACCCTGAACGACGGGTCGCGTCGACCCGTAGGCAATCGCCATCGCTGCCATAACGCCGGTAAAACTCAGAGTCCGCACCAAACCGTCCAAGGGTTTGTCCTGCACCAATGCCGCGCCAATTAGGAATGTTGCGGCAAAGGTCAGCACATTCAACCCATACGGCCCGACCAGAGACAGCATCTGCGCCACTGGCGTGTCCACCCAGATTTGCGCGACCCCAGCCCATGGAAAGCCGGTCAACACATATCCCCGCGCCACTTCGGCCAGGGACAAAACTGCAACCAGTAATATGCCTTGACGAACTGGCGTGGCACCAATTCTGCGCGACAGGCCGAATGCAGAGGCCCAGAACAAGGCCAGCCCGCCCGCCATGAACACCAACGCAAACGGGGCCATCCAGGCATGGCGTTCAGCATCTACCTGAAACGGCTCAATGATCCAGCCGAGGGCATGGGCAAAATAGCCGGTCGCGAAGGCCCAGCCGACCCATGCCGCCCGGCCTCGGGTTTCGCTGGCAAGGAAGATCGGGACAATCAGGACAAGAACCAAAACGGTTGCGCCCCAATACAGATGAGGTGCCTGACCAAACGCGCCTACCCCGCCAAGGGCGGCACCGGCCAACAATCTCAACGATAATGGCCAGCCCCGTACTGGGGTCATGCAGCAACGTCCGGCAGCATGACGCGCAGCCGTTTGATACGGCGTGGATCGGCTTCGATCACTTCGAATTCCGGACCCTCTGGATGAATGACAACTTCACCCCGCGCCGGAACGCGGCCGGAGAGCATAAACACAAGCCCGCCCAGAGTATCGATTTCCTCTTCGTCGACGTCTTCATGACTGGTCAGAGACCGGCCAATCTCGGCCTCGAAATCTTCGAGCGGCACACGCGCCTGCACCACATAACATCCGGGCTTTTCCTGCACCCAAAGCTGGTCTTCATCCGCATCGTGCTCGTCAGCGATTTCGCCGACGACCTGCTCGATCAGGTCTTCGATCGTGAGCAGTCCATCAACGCCGCCATATTCATCAATCACCAATGCCATGTGACGCCGCTCGGTTTGCATCTTGGTCAACAAGACGCCGATTGGCATGGATGGCGGCACGAACAATAGCGTCCGCAGCATCGAGGTCAGATCAAACTCTTTGCCGCCACCGTTGAAACCGTGGGTCAGGGCAAAATCCTTGAGATGAACAAAACCAAGCGGTGTATCCAAGGTTCCCTCATAGACAGGAATCCTTGACATACCACTGCTCCGGAAAACATCCGCCAGTTCATCTTTTGTGATCGTTGAAGGTACCGAGACGATTTCAGCGGTAGGGATGGCAACATCCTCAACGCGCATCCGGCGCAGGTTAATCATCCCGCGTGGCTGCGCCACAGCCGCGTTTTGTCCGTTCACCGTCTGGTCCGGTTGAGTATCATCGCTCGAAAACACTTCGAGGATTCGAGAAAACAGACCGGTTTTCTCTTCCGTTTCAGTACTGCTGTCCTGAGGTTGCGCGCTTTGCGCCGCCCTAGAACTGCCTTCTATATCGCCCATTACCTTGTTCCAACTGATCGGGTCTTGAACCCACATTATACCTTATATGGGTCATCAATACCCAATTTGCCAAGTATCTTGACCTCAATCCCTTCCATCAAGGTGGCATCGGGGTCACGAATGTGATCATAACCCAGCAAATGCAACGTTCCGTGAACAAGCAAATGGGTCACATGGTCACTCATTGCCTTGTTGGCCTCGGCCGCCTCGCGGGCACAGGTGTCATAGGAAATCGCAATATCGCCCAGAACAATCTCGCCGGTAAAATCCGGCTCTGGCAGGCGTGGTGATTGCCCTGGCTCATCCGGAGCTAGGTCTTCCGCAGGCCAGCTCAGCACATTGGTGGGCGTCGGTTTACCGCGAAATTCTGCGTTCAGTTCTGAAATCCGCGCATCGTTGCATCCCAATATACTGACTTCGCACTGCTCCGGGGCCAATCCGCAATGGGTCAGAACGGCGTTAATCGCCTTTTGTGACAAGACCTCAAGATCTTGCCACCTTTCGTCTTCGAAAATGAGTTCCAGGGTCATCTTACCGCGCAACAGCCTCGTTAGCGGGCTATGTGTTCACGTGGTTTCACGGCCCGCATCGGCCTCATACGCCTCGATGATCGCAGCGACAAGCGGGTGACGCACCACGTCTTTCGAGGTGAAGTAGTTGAAGCTGATATTCGGGATTGTTTTCAACAACCTCTCAGCATCCGCCAAGCCCGATTGAACGCCACGCGGCAAATCGACCTGTGACCGGTCGCCAGTTATGACCATGCGGCTTCCTTCGCCCAGACGAGTCAGGAACATCTTCATCTGCATCGTGGTGGCGTTTTGCGCTTCATCCAGAACCACAAATGCGTTGGCCAGCGTACGACCGCGCATAAAGGCCAGCGGAGCGATTTCGATTCGTTTTTCTTCGATCAGCTTGGCCAACTGTTTTCCGGGCAGAAAATCGTTCAGCGCGTCATAAAGCGGCTGCATGTAAGGGTCGACCTTGTCCTTCATGTCACCCGGCAGATAGCCCAGTTTTTCGCCCGCCTCGACCGCCGGACGGCTCAGGATGATTCGGTCCACATGCCCGCCGATGAACATCGAAACCCCGACCGCCACCGCCAGATAGGTCTTACCCGTCCCCGCCGGACCAATTCCAAAGGCCAGCTCATTCTTGAACAGTGACTGGACATAGGCTTTCTGGGCGTCGGTGCGCGGTTCAACCAACTTCTTGCGGGTTTTGATCTCGACCGAACCGCCCTTGAACATCTCAAGCTGATCGCCATCGCGGCTACCGGTTCCCTGTTCCGAAACACCCATCCGCAACTCGCGATCGACGTCTGCGGCCTCAACCTCGCGCCCACCTTCAAGCCGAGTGTAAAGCGATTGAAGCACCTCAACCGCCTGTTTCTGAGCATCTTCATCGCCCATCACAACAAGCTGATTGCCGCGGCGTACAATCTGGACCGAAAGCTTGGTTTCGATCTCAGCCAGATTGCGGTCATATTCACCGCACAGGTCAATCAGCAATCGGTTGTCGGGAAATTCTACGAACGCCTCGTGTTGGGGCATTTCATCTTGCGGTGGGGTCAGGGCACCGATGGCCAATCCGCTCTCCTGTCTTGGCTGTTCACCCCGAGCGTAGACAACAAATCTTGGTAGGCGCAAGCCACAGTTTAAAAAATAAATGCTGAGATGTCATAACAGCCGATTTAACGGTGATTGGTTGCCGATTGGATGAACATCAGAAGGTGTAATTCAGCCCGAATCTTAATCCGCTGTATTTTGGTGTGGACTTTGTGGAGAAGCCAGAACTGAACTGGATGTCTTTTGATTGGAACTGGACATATTCATATTCGCCCGTAATCGACCAATTGTCGGACAACCTATGCTCGGCCCCTATGCTTGCCGAATAGCCGTTCCGCCGATCTGACACCGGGAAATTCTGAACCGAGGTGGCCGATGCAATACTGTTGGTTGTTTCCACATCGCCCCACAGATATCCGACGCTAAAAAAATACAGAATTCGTCCGCTGCGGTTCGTCAGACCATTGCGAAATCGGACTGCCAGAACATCCGATATCTTTGTTCCGCCCTGCACATTGACGCTGCCGATCCGCCTGCTGACAGTGTCGTCAAGAGATCCGAATTCATACCCGATTTCGAAGCCGTAGACATAGTCGCGCCCTTCCCTTGCAGGTAAAATGCCACGCCAGCCGCCCCGGACCCCCCCGTATGCTCCCGACAAATCCTGATCACCGATATCAAACTGTCCGCCGGGTGTTGTCAGGCCAAATCGATCGTCCCCACCAGCGCCATAACCACCAGTAAGCCCCAGATAAAAAGCACTGACATCGCTGCTGAATCTTTTCGGGCTGACCACTTCCGGATCGCTTATCTCACCTTTCAAATCACCGGCAAT